>CANRGO010000040.1 GCA_947630125.1 uncultured Lachnospiraceae bacterium
GGCACAATTAATATTGAGAAAAGTTATGAAGGAATTGAAGCCGAAAGTATACAAATAAGTGGAGGTAATGTTCAAGTTGTGTCATCGGATGATGGATTAAATGCAGCAGGTGGTAATGATGAATCTAGTATCAATGGTCGTAAAGGTCAGAATAATTTTGAAGGTAATGGTGTTGGAGAAATTATAATTACAGGAGGCAGTTTATGCGTTAATGCAGAAGGTGACGGAATCGATTCTAATGGAACCATAGTTATGAGCGGAGGAGAAGTATTGGTTAGTGGCCCCGAAAATAGCGGAAATGGAATTTTGGATTATGGAACAAGTTTTATTATGACAGGAGGTCAATTGGCAGGAAGTGGAAGTAGCGGTATGTATCAGTCATTATCAGCAGATTCAACTGTATACGTAATTGATTATTTGAATAATACTGTAATTGCCTCTGGTAGTAGCGTTAGTATTTATGATGGAGAAACTATTATTTATGAATTTACTACCGAAAAATCTTCGAATGCAGTTATTTTTGCATCTGAACTATTGGAGAATGGTAAAACATATACTTTAAAAATAAATGATTTAACTTCAGAGGTTGAAGCATCAACTGGAAGTAGTCAATCCGCAGGATTTGGTGGCATGGGGCAGGGAAAAGAGAATAGACCGCAACGACCATAAAAAATTAAGAAAAACGATCTGGAATGTTCCAGGTCTTTTTTCGTGGTTTAGAATGTGTTATACTACATGTGTTAAATTTGTAGATTGTTGATGGAGTAGATGATGAAAAATCTTATCAAACATAATAAGCTAAATTTTATATTAATTGCTATCTTAGGAGTTGTCTTGGTATTACCTATCCTATGGTGGGGGTTTCCGGATTGGTTTCACATAACAATATTCCCTGTTTTATCTCAAATACTTGGAAGAATAACAAGTTTCTTTCAATTTTCTGTTGGAGAATTAATGCTTATTTCTGCAGTGTTTCTTGTAATTACTTATTTGAGTATTTTATTTGCTTCAATTATATTGCAAAAATTAAGACCAATTAGGCGTTTTCTAACAAAACAATATATACATATTTTTCTAATTGTTCTAATAGTTATGGAATTGAATTGTTTTTTACTTTATCAGACAAGTAAAATACCTGTAAATTCAGTTGAAACAAATCGTGAATATGGTTTCGGAGAACTATCTATTTTAAGAAATTATTTAGTCGAGCAAGCGAATTTAAACAGTGGAAGAATGGTACGTGATAATCAGGGGGAAATTATAGATTCATGTGATATAAAAAATAAAGCAAAAGAATCATTAAAAAAACTTTCGTATCAATACCCTCAATTAAAAGGATTTTATGTTGATCCTAAACCGCTCTATTTTTCAGATTTCTTTAGTCAGCAATATATACTTGGATATTTTTTTCCATTTTCTATGGAAGCAAATTATAATCAAAATATTTATATTGTAAATATGCCAGTGACAATGTGCCATGAATTAGCACATACAAAAGGATTCATTAGAGAAGATGAAGCTAACTTTCTTGCTTTTCTTGCTTGTATTCATTCGGAAGAGGTGTTGTTTAATTATAGTGGATATTTGAGTGTGCTTGGATATGTAGATCAAGATTTTTACAGAGAATTGGGAGAAAATTTAGAAGAGTATCAGAAATATCCTCCGATTTTAGATCAAGTGAGAGAAGATGATATTTTTATTGAAGAAGAGATTTGGTTAAAAATTGAGAAAAACGCTTATTTTTCAACTGATTTTTTAAAAGATGCATCGAAAAGTTTTACAGATACCACATTAAAATTAAATGGTGTATCAGAAGGAATCGTAAGTTATAGTAAAGTAGTCCTTCTGTTGTTAGAATATTATGATGGTATTCTATATTAGCAGATAGGAAAAAGTGTGAAAGCAATGGAATTTTGTTGCAAAAAGTAAGATTGTGTTATAAAATTTACAATAGTTTGTAGATTTTTAATACTATATAATTTAAAGGAGATCCTATGAAAAAATACGGGGTTAATGAATTAAGAAAAATGTATTTAGATTTTTTTGTGAGCAAGGATCATTTGGCGTTAAAAAGTTTTTCGCTTGTTCCACATAATGATAATAGCTTACTTATAATAAACTCTGGAATGGCACCGCTGAAACCTTATTTTACAGGACAAGAGATTCCACCTTCAAAAAGAGTTACGACCTGTCAAAAGTGTGTTAGAACAGGAGATATTGAAAATGTTGGAAAAACTGCTAGACATCTTACTTTCTTTGAAATGTTAGGGAACTTTTCTTTTGGTGATTATTTTAAGAGTGAGGCAATTGCTTGGAGTTGGGAATTTTTAACAAAGACAGTGGGCCTTTCAGAAGATCGTTTATATCCTTCTATTTATAGCGAGGATGATGAAGCTTTTGATATCTGGGTAAAAGAAATAGGAGTTGCACCAGATCGAATCACTAGATTTTATAGAGATGAAAATGGGAAATGTGATAATTTCTGGGAGCATGGAGCAGGTCCTTGTGGCCCTTGTTCTGAAATCTATTATGATAGAGGTCTGCAATATGGCTGTGGAAAAGAAGATTGTAAAGTTGGTTGTGAATGTGATCGCTTTATAGAAGTTTGGAACAATGTATTCACACAATTTGATGGTGATGGAAATGGTAATTACACGGAATTAGCACAAAAGAATATCGATACAGGAATGGGATTAGAAAGACTTGCTGTTGTAGTTCAAGACGTTGACTCTGTATTTGATATTGATACCATGAAAGCAATACGTGATAGAATCTGTGAACTCTCAAAGGTTGCATATCAAACAGAGCCATTAAAAGATGTTTCCATTCGATTAATTACGGATCATATTAGATCATCAACTTTTATGATTTCAGATGGTATTATGCCTTCTAATGAAGGAAGAGGATATGTATTAAGACGATTGATTAGACGAGCTGCAAGACATGGTAGATTGTTAGGTATTAAAGATTTATTTTTAGCAAAATTAAGTGAAACAGTAATCGAAGAATCAAAAGATGGGTATCCAGAATTAGAAAGTAAAAAGGCATTTATTTTAAATGTTTTAACAGAAGAAGAAAATAAATTTAATAAAACAATTGATCAGGGATTAACAATTCTTAATGAGTTAAAAGAAGTTATGATTCAGGAAAAACGTACACTTTTACATGGTGAGGACGCTTTTAAATTATATGATACTTATGGTTTTCCGATTGACCTGACCATAGAAATACTTCAAGAATTTGGGTTCGAAGTAGATATGACTGGTTTTGGCATATCTATGGAAGAACAAAAAAATAAAGCTAGAAATGCTCGTAAAGCAACAAATTATATGGGGGCTGATGAAACGGTTTATGAATCCATAGATGCTTCCGTAACAACAGTATTTGTTGGCTATGAAAATAAAGTGCACACTTCTAAAATCACTGTTTTAACTACGGATTCTGAAATTGTAAATGCCTTAAGTGATGGTGAAGTTGGAACAATTATTGTTGAAGAGACACCTTTTTATGCTACTATGGGTGGTCAAGCAGCGGACATAGGATTGATTGTGACAGCTGAAGGGGAATTTGAAGTAAAAGATACCGTTAAATTAATGGGTACAAAAGTAGGACATATTGGTACTGTTAAAAAGGGTATGATAAAAGTTGGAGATTCTTGTTCCTTACAGGTAAATGAAGCGAATAGAAGTGATACTTGTAAAAATCATAGTGCAACACATTTATTGCAGAAGGCTTTACGAACAGTGCTTGGTACCCATGTAGAACAAGCAGGAAGTTTTGTAAATTCTGACAGACTTCGTTTTGATTTTAGCCATTTTTCTGCAATGACAGAGGAAGAAATAGCTAAAGTGGAAGAAATTGTGAATACAGAAATTGCAAATGCTTTAGAAGTTAAAACTATGGTTATGAGTATGGATGAAGCAAAAGAGTCTGGTGCAATGGCTTTGTTTGGAGAAAAGTATGGTGATTCAGTTCGTGTTGTAAAAATGGGAGATTTTTCTACAGAGTTATGTGGTGGAACACATGTTGGAAATACAAGCAGTATTCGAGCTTTTAAAATTATATCTGAAAATGGTGTAGCAGCTGGCGTTAGAAGAATTGAAGCTTTAACAGGGCATGGAGTATTCCAATACTACAAAAATTTAGAAGAAACTCTGGATAAGCTATCAAAAATATTAAAAACAAATAGTACAAACTTAGTTGAAAAAGCAGAGCATATCATCACTGATTTAAAAACTGCACAAAGTGAAAATGAATCTTTAAAGGCAAAAGTAGCCCAAAATTCTCTTGGTGATGTAATGGATCAAATTCAAACCGTGAATGGTGTATCTTTGTTATCGCTTCATGTTAAAAATGTAGATATGAATGGACTTAGAGATTTAGGTGATCAATTAAAGGTAAAAATAGGTGAAGGTGTTGTTGTTTTAGCATCTGAAACGGAAGGTAAGGTTAACTTGATTGCAATGGCTACTGAAGAAGCTATGAAAAAGGGAGCTCATGCTGGAAACATTATCAAATCCATTGCAGAACTAGTTGGTGGTGGCGGTGGTGGACGTCCAAATATGGCACAAGCGGGCGGAAAAAACCCGGCTGGTATTCCAAATGCAGTAGCTCAGGTAAAGACTGTACTTCAAGAGCAGTTATCTTAAAAAAACCTAATAAAATCTATAAAAAGTAGTTGACGAATGCACAAATTGTGCTATAATCTTAATTGTGCATATTATGTTATGTAAAAAAAATACCCAATCAGTCAAGAAACTTGAAGGGACTGAAGGGAGGTTGGTGTGATTCTATGTCAAATGTAATCGTAAAAGAAAATGAAACTTTGGATAGTGCGTTACGTCGTTTCAAAAGAAGTTGCGCAAAAGCAGGAATTCAGCAAGAAATCCGTAAAAGAGAACATTACGAGAAACCTAGCGTTAAACGTAAAAAGAAATCTGAAGCTGCAAGAAAACGTAAATATAACTAATCAAACAAAAGTCCTTGGTTTATAAACCAAGGTCTTTGTAGTTAAACAGAGATTTTATGAGGGTAAATCAGTGTGGACTAGACAGTTTTTTGGTACAGATTTTTATCACTTAGTAGCAGCTTTTATCGTTTACAGTATATTAGGATGGTTTGTTGAGTCCGTATACATGTCTGTTTGCAATCGTAGATTAACAAATCGTGGATTTTCATTTTGTCCATTTTGTCCAATTTATGGATTTGGGGGTATTCTGGGTTTTATGATATTAAGACCCTTAATGACAGACGTTATAAAGCTTTATGTATGTGGAGCAATCATTGCTACTGTATTTGAATACTTTGTTGCAGTCTTAATGAATCGTTTATTCGGTGAAGTCTGGTGGGATTATCATGATAAACCTTTTAATTATAAAGGGGTTATTTGTCTTGAAAGTACTATCGCCTGGGGATTTTATGCAGTTATTATTGTACGATTTTTACATGCAAAAGTGATAGGATTTGTAGATTCTATTAACCCTGCCATGGGGATACAGGTTATTAAAATAATTTTTGTTATTGTAACAGTGGATTATGTATATCACTTAGTGAAAGCTTTTGGGGTAGACGTTGAGGAATATCGTAAAAAAGCGGTTGCAATTTACAGAGATATTAGAACCAAATGGTAAAAAAGCAGGGAGACCTGCTTTTTTTATACGATTTTAATGGATAGAAAGGTGAAGCATGAATACTACAGTTACTGTCTTGTTTATTATAATTATTGTGTTTTGTTTCATCAGTTATTATGATAATCATAGGTTTAAAGTTAGCAGATATCATTTGAAAACAAGTAAAATAGAAAGAAATTTAAAAATTATAGTTCTTGCAGATTTGCATGATAAACAATATGGAACTGATAATGTTCAATTATTAAATGTGATTCAAGATGAAAACCCTGATCTTATTATTCTTGCAGGAGACATGGTTACTGCGGATAAAAATACAAGTCATTTTAAAACATTTTCATTTATTCGTACGCTTTCCTTAAAGTATCCTGTTTATTATGGTTTTGGAAATCATGAAAACAAAATGAAGTCATCAATTGAAGATACCGGCGCAATTATACTTGATAACAAGGGTTTGTTCATTGAAGAAAATAGTATTCATTTAATTGGATTAAATTTGGATAAAAAATATTTTGCAAAGGGCAAGTATGTGGCAATGGAAAAGAACTATTTGAATG
Source organism: uncultured Lachnospiraceae bacterium (assembly GCA_947630125.1). Taxonomy (GTDB): domain Bacteria; phylum Bacillota; class Clostridia; order Lachnospirales; family Lachnospiraceae; genus CANRGO01. The sequence continues at coordinate 6,185 of CANRGO010000040.1, forward strand.
AAAAACTTCCGCCTTCACAGCCTGATCTTTTTCAAATTTTGATTGCTCATAATCCAATCTATTTCAAGGAATACCAAAAGTGGGGAGCTGATCTTTCCGTAAGTGGACATGTTCATGGTGGTACCATTCGTTTGTTTAATAAATTGGCATTTATTTCACCTTCCTTTCATTTGTTTCCGAAATATCATGGAGGATTATATGAAGAAAACGGATGTAAAATGTTGGTATCAAGAGGTCTTGGTATGCATACAATTCCTATTCGAATATTTAATCCTGCGGATTTGTTGGTGCTTCAACTGGAAGCAGAAAAATCTTGAATTTTTAAGTGTTTCTTAGTACAATAGATTTTGTTTTAAGAATCTAGGAGGATGCCATGTCATTATCTGTTAAACTGGAAGTATTTGAGGGACCATTGGATTTGCTCCTTCATTTAATTGATAAAAATAAAATAGACATCTATGATATTCCAATTGTTGTCATAACAAAACAGTATTTGGAGTATATTAAAGCAATGGACACTCAGGATATGAATCTTATGAGTGAATTTTTGGTTATGGCTGCTACGTTAATTAATATTAAGTGCAAAATGCTTTTACCAAAAGAAGTGAATGAGGATGGAGAAGAAGAAGATCCAAGAGCAGAGTTGGTCCAAAAATTATTGGAATATAAAATGTATAAATTTATGTCTTATGAGTTGAAGGATCGACAAATGGATGCTGCCAAAACATTCTATAAAGAACCTACGATTCCAAAAGAAATAGCAGATTACAGACCTCCAATTGACTATAAAGATTTGATTGGGGACCTAAATTTAAATAAATTACATGTTATATTTAAGGATATTATCAAAAAGCAAGAAGATAAGATTGATCCTGTAAGAAGTAAGTTTGGGAAAATACAAAAGGATGAAGTGAATCTAGAAGAGAAAGTTTCCTTTGTTGAAGCCTTTATAAGTAGAAATAAAACTTTTAGTTTTCGAGCATTATTGGAGAAACAAGCAAGTAAAATGGAAGTGGTTGTTACATTTTTAGTAATACTTGAGTTTATGAAAATGGGAAAAATACTAATTCAACAGGAACATATTTTTGATGATATTATGATTACAACTATGGATGAATTAATTACTGCATAAAATAGCAAGGATTGATTTATGTAAGGAGGAATATAAATTGGGTCAACATAGATCGGAAGCTATATTGGAAGCGATCCTGTTTACGATGGGTGAAAGCGTAGATATCCATAAATTAGCAGAAGTAATAGATGAAAATGTCAAAACAACCAGAGATATACTACAAAAATTAAAAGATCGTTATGATGAAGAGGTACGTGGTATAACAATAACAGAATTTGAAAATGCATATCAAATGTGTACCAATGGAGCTTATTATGATTATTTGATTAAGATTGCTAAAGCTCCTAGAAAATACATACTGACAGAAACGTTATTAGAGACTTTATCAATCGTTGCATATAAACAACCTGTCACAAGACTTGATATTGAAAAAATAAGAGGAGTTAGTTGTGACCATGCCGTTAATAAATTGATAGAGTATGATTTGATAACAGAAGTTGGAAGATTAGATGCACCTGGAAGACCACTGTTGTTTGGTACAACAGAGCAGTTTTTGCGTAGTTTTGGTGTTTCTTCACTGGAAGAACTTCCGGAACTTAACCCTGAGCAAATTAATGAATTTAAAAATCAAGCTGAAAAGGAAATACATGTAAAACTTGATATCTAGTTTTCGAAGAAGAAAATGTTATTTTCATCAAAATAATGATGAAAATAATGGCATTTTTTTCTTTTTTTTTTCATTTTTTGTGAATTGAAAAAATAAAACCCATTTTTTGTTTCTGATAATTTGTTAAAAATGTATAAACTTTATTCTTGAAACACCATCATTGTTTGAATATCAAACAATATAAAGTTTGTATGAACAAAAACTTAGAAGGTATTTAAAGTGCACAAAATATATCTAAAACAGGCAAAATAATATATCATAATTTAGTAATCTATGCTATAATTTTGTAAATGCGAATTTTTTATCGTGTTAATATTACTAAAATTGAAATGAAATAATTTAGATATTACGGAGGACTGAATAATGAGTACAACTTCACAAGCGAGACAAAGAATTTTAACTTTGCTTGACGACAACAGCTTTGTTGAAATTGGTGCAATGATTACAGCGAGAGCTACTGATTTTAATTTAAAGCAAACAGAAACTCCTTCTGATGGTGTTATTACAGGATATGGTGTGATTGAAGGAAATTTGGTTTATGTGTTCAGCCAAGACCAGACTGTTTTAAATGGAAGCATTGGAGAAATGCATGCAAGAAAAATAGCAAAAGTATATGATCTTGCTATGAAAGTAGGTGCACCAGTTATAGGTTTTATTGATTCGGCTGGAATTCGTCTACAAGAATCTACAGATGCGCTTCATGCGTTAGGAGAACTGTATCAAAAGCAAATTAAAGCAAGTGGAATGATTCCACAGATAACAGCAATTTTTGGACCATGTGGAGGAGGATTGGCAGTTTTTTCAGCACTTTCTGATTTTGTATTTATGGAAACTTCAAAAGGTAAACTTTTTGTAAATGCGCCAAATACACTAGATAAAAACAGAACAGAAGTCCTCGATACTTCAAAAGCAGATTTCCAATATGGGAAAACAGGAATTTTAGACGGTATTGGAAGTGAAACAGATATACTAACAAATATCAGAGAACTGATTACAATATTGCCAGCGTGTCATGATGATGATGCATCCTTCTCGGAATGTGAGGATGATTTAAACAGACTATGCGATAATCTTGAGTTATACGCAGGTGATAGTGAATTGCTTGCAATTACATTATCGGATAATCAATTTTTCTTCCCTGTCAAACAAGGGTTTGCAAAAGAAATGACCTGTGGTTTTATACGTTTAAACGGAGCAACAGTAGGTTTGGTTGCTAATAAAACAGAAAGTTTAAATGAATCGGGAGAAGTAGTGGAAACTTTTTATCCAGGTCTAACAGCAAATGGTTGTGAAAAGGCAGCTGAGTTCATTGGGTTTTGTGATGCGTTTCAAATACCAGTTTTGTCAATAACAAATACGAAGGGCTTTGAGCCAACAATCGAAAATGAATTTAGAATTGCAAAGGCCAGTGCAAAACTAGCGAATGCGTTTTCTTCTGCAACTGTTCCAAAGGTTAATTTGATTACAAAACAAGCAATGGGGACAGCATATGTACTTATGAATTCACAAGGGCTTGGAAGCGACTTTACCCTTTCTTGGCCTGAAACTGAAGTGGCAGCTATGGAAGCAGATTTAGCAGCTAAAATTCTTTGCCAAGGTCAGGGATTAGAAGCGATTGAAGCGTGTAAATTGGAACTTCTAAAAATGCAAAACTCAGAGCAAGGTGCCGCAAGAAGAGGATTTGTTGATCAGATTGTACCAATTAAGGAAACAAGAAAATATGTGATCGCTTCTTTTGAAATGCTTTTTACAAAAAGAGAAGAAAGACCTAACAAAAAGCATGGGACTCTTTAGAAAGGTGACAAAATGATGAAAAAATTCTTGAGTGCGATATGCATAGTATTTTGTCTGCTTAGCCTGTCAGCCTGTGGAAATCAAAAAGTTGATGAAAGCCAGGTTACTAGTCAACATGAAGAAAGTGCAAAATCATTAGCAAGTTCTATGACAGCCTTTTTGGTAACCTTTTTTGACGAAACACAAGCAGAAGCAATTAAAGCGGAACATAATGCAGAGTCGTTGGAATTACTTTTTGATGAGAATTATCAAGTATATGTAAATGGTAACGGGATTTTAAAAGCGGTGGACTCTTTTCAATCTGCTTATGATGCTTTTGGAAATCTAGTTGGTATTGATGAAATAACATCCAAAGTGAACGGTGAATATATTTATGTGTATTTGCAGGTTACGGGTGAAAAGAAAACGGGAGAAATCGAGTATATATTCAGTAATGATTATTTTGTAAGATTGGAATCTGCAACTCTTAATGTAAATTATACCTTAACAGAAAAAATGAAATCAGCTGCGTTAAATACAGTAATTGGTTTGACCGTGGTTTTTTCGGTATTAACATTAATCAGCTTTATTATTTCTACATTTACGTTGTTCGGAAAAGATAAACATAATAATCCTACTTCAAAAAACTTAGAACTTAGAAATGTTATAGAACCAATGCGTGTTCCTTTTTCGGAATCAAAAGATGTTACTGAAAAAATTGAAGATGATTTAGAACTTGTTGCGGTAATAACGGCAGCAATTATGGCATATAGAGAAACAGAGAATGAATATGAAACATCTTTTGTTGTAAGAAGTATACGTAAAAGACGTTAAACATAATAAAAATCAAGACAACCCTTAGGAGGATAAATAAATGAAAAGTTATACTATAACTGTAAATGGAACAGCATATGATGTTACGGTGGAAGAAGGACAAAATTCTTTTGGTAAAGTTGATACCACTTCCCCTGCAAGACCAGTTATGCCACAACCAAATGCTATCCAACAGGCACCTGTGAAACAAGTGATAGAAAAAACAGTAAGTAGTGAGACAGTAGTATCTGCGAAGACACAAGCAACTGGAAGCGTCAGAGTAGAAGCAGGTGCTGCGGGTAAGATATTTAAGATTGAGGCAAGTGTTGGACAAGTTGTGAAACGTGGAGATACACTAGTTATTTTAGAAGCGATGAAAATGGAAATACCGGTTGTTGCATCTGGGGATGGAACAGTTGCTAGTATTAACGTGGTTGTTGGAGACGCTGTAGAGGCGGGTGCATTACTTGCAACCTTAAACTAAAGCGGAGGAGGACAACATGGATTACATAATTAGTACAGGAAGTAATCTGATTCATCAAACAGCTTTTATTAATCTTACCATTGGTAATTATATAATGATTGCAGTAGCTTGTTTGTTTTTATTTTTGGCCATAAAAAAACAGTACGAACCTTTATTACTCATTCCAATCGCTTTTGGAATGCTGCTGGTAAATATCTTTCCAGATATTATGGCACATCCAGGTAGTCATGGTGAAGCTGGTGGGTTGTTGTATTATTTTTATTTATTAGACGAATGGGCATTATTACCTTCGTTAATTTTTCTTGGAGTTGGTGCAATGACTGATTTTGGTCCTTTGATTGCGAATCCAAGAAGTTTTTTACTTGGTGCTGCTGCACAATTTGGAATTTTTGTTGCATACTTTGGAGCTATAGTGCTTGGATTTAATGATAAGGCGGCTGCGGCTATTTCCATAATAGGTGGAGCAGATGGTCCGACCTCAATTTTCCTTGCAGGTAAACTTGGACAAACGGGTTTGCTAGGGCCAATTGCAGTTGCTGCATATTCCTATATGGCATTGGTTCCGATTATTCAACCACCTGTGATGAAGTTATTGACTACAGAAAAAGAAAGAAAAATAAAAATGGAACAGTTAAGACCAGTTTCGAAGACGGAAAAAATTATTTTTCCTATACTGGTAACAATTGTTGTTTGTTCCATTCTTCCTACAACAGCACCATTGGTTGGTATGTTGATGCTTGGTAATCTTTTTCGTGAATCAGGTGTTGTGAGACAGTTAACAGAGACTGCATCCAATGCACTTATGTATATCGTAGTTATTCTCCTGGGAACCAGTGTAGGCGCAACTACAAGTGCGGAGGCATTTTTGAATATAGCCACAATTAAAATTGTTGTGTTAGGATTGTTTGCTTTTGTTTTTGGAACAGCATCTGGTATTATACTTGGAAAGATTATGTGTAAGTTGACAGGCGGAAAAGTAAATCCTTTGATTGGATCAGCTGGAGTCTCGGCAGTTCCAATGGCTGCGCGAGTATCACAAAAAGTTGGTGCCGAATCTGATCCTACCAATTTTTTACTAATGCATGCCATGGGTCCTAATGTTGCAGGAGTTATTGGCACGGCTGTTGTAGCGGGTGTATTTATGGCAATATTTGGAATAATGTAAATGGGAGGAAAAATGATGACTGAGCAAATAGATAATAAAATTCCGGAGAAAAAACCGATTGGAATTACAGAAACAATACTAAGAGATGCACATCAATCATTGATAGCTACAAGAATGACAACAGATATGATGCTTCCAATTATGGAAACCATGGACAAAGTTGGCTATCATTCGGTGGAATGCTGGGGTGGTGCTACTTTTGATGCGTCACTACGCTTTTTAAAAGAAGATCCATGGGAACGTCTTCGAAAGTTGAAAGCTGGTTTTAAAAATACAAAATTACAAATGCTATTTAGAGGGCAGAATATTTTAGGATATCGCAATTATGCAGATGATGTTGTGGAATATTTTGTTCAAAAATCGCTTGCCAATGGTATTGATATTATTCGAATATTTGATTGCTTTAATGATTTGAGAAATCTAGAATGTTCGGTTAAAGCGACAAAAAGAGAACAGGGACATGCACAGGTTGCTTTAGCCTATACTTTAGGTGATGGATATACCATGGATTATTGGACGGATATTGCTCGACGTGTTGAAGACATGGGTGCAGATTCAATATGCATTAAAGATATGGCAGGACTCTTACTACCATATGAAGCGGAACATCTTGTTCGTAATATTAAAAAAGTATCTAAATTACCTTTACAAGTACATACCCATTATACATCTGGGGTTGCAAGTATGACATATTTAAAAGCTATCGAAGCAGGTGCAGATGTAGTGGATTGTTCTATCTCTCCATTTTCAATGGGAACAAGTCAGCCAGCAACCGAAGTTATGGTTGAAACCCTTAAAAACACACCTTATGATACGGGATATGATCAAGGGATATTGGCTGAAATCGCCGACTATTTTAGACCAATTAAAGACCAGGCATTGGATCAGGGATTGCTGAATCCTAAGGTTATGGGTGTTGATATTAAAACATTGCTATATCAGGTTCCGGGTGGTATGCTATCGAATATGGTTAGTCAGTTAAAAGAACAAAATGCGGAAGATAAATATTATGAAGTTCTTCAAGAAATCCCAAGAGTACGAAAGGATCTTGGAGAACCACCATTGGTAACACCTTCTTCTCAAATAGTTGGAACACAAGCTGTTTTTAATGTTTTAATGGGCGAACGATACAAAATGGCAACCAAAGAGACAAAGGCGGTATTAAGAGGCGAATATGGACAGACAATTAAACCTTTTAATAAAGAAGTACAAGATAAAGTAATCCCTAATGAGACTGTAATTACGCAAAGGCCTGCTGACCTTATAAGTAATGAACTGGAAAAAATTGAAGCGGAAATGAAAGAATGGAAAATACAAGATGAAGATGTACTTACCTATGCATTGTTTCCCCAGGTAGCGATTGAATTTTTTAAGTATCGACAGGCACAGAATGATAAAATGGATATTACACAAGCAAATTCTATTGTGGGTACTTATCCTATATAAAAATGTTTGAGGCTTTTTCAAAATGGGTGATACATTTGAAAAAGTCTCATTTATTTTTTATGATATTTGACAAAATCTGATTCAGTCGCTACAATATGGTAGAAGATAACAGTTGTTATTTAAAGGCTTGAAAGGGAATGGATCTAGATATGGCAAGAAAAGAAACCATAACAAAAAAAGATATTCAGGATGCTGCCTTTGATTTGGTGTGCGAAGAAGGGGTAAAAAATTTAACAGCCAGAAAATTAGCTGCAAAAATTGGATGTTCCACACAACCCATTTTTAGAGTCTACCAAAATATGGAAGAGTTAACTCTTGAAATTTTTGAAAAAGCAAAAAAATATTTTGCTGATTTTTATAATGCTTATCCAAAACTGGAAACGCTTCCTTTTTTGGATTTAGGGCTTTCGTATATTAGTTTTGCACAAAAAGAACCATTTTTATTTCAGGCTTTATTTTTAACAAAAGAGCGTTATGATAATACACTCTATGATTTGTTAAATGGAAGCACAATGACTGTGGTAAAGGAAATTAATAAAGCCAAGGAACTTGGCGTAAAAGATCCTGGCGCATTGTTTATGAAAATGTGGATTTTTATCCATGGATCAGCCTGTATGGTTATAACAGGCGATTATGATTTAAACAAAGAGCAAACAAAACAATTACTTTTTGAAACATATTATGGCTTCATAGGAAAGTAGGAACTTATGGATACAACAATCGATTTACTTGAGCTAATTCAACAATCATACTCGAAGATGAGTAAAGGACAAAAAGCAATTGCGAACTTTATTAAAGCGCAAAATGAAGAAGCAGTTTTTATGACAGCAGCAAAATTAGGTGAAACAGTAGGTGTTAGTGAATCTACAGTGGTTCGATTTGCAAGTTGTATTGGATTTGATGGTTACCCCAAATTCCAAGAAGCTTTAAAAGACTGGGTTAAGGGCAAGTGGAATTCAATACATAAAATTGGTGCTAAATATGCTGATAGTAGTCAACTTGATGTTTTAAAAGAAGTGCTAACATCAGATATGAAAAAAATTGGTGAAACTTTGCAAAGTCTTGATTCGCAGGCCTTTGAAACAGCGATAGACGTAATATTAGAAGCAAAGCATATTTATATTGTAGGAATTAGAAGCTGTGAACCTCTAGCTGATTTTTTGAGTTTTTACCTTCAAATGATAAGAGGAGAAATCACCTTATTAAGAACGAACAGTGTTAGTGAAATGTTTGAACAAATGATAAGGATAGATCAAAATGATTTAATGATTGGAATTAGTTTTCCAAGATATTCCATGAGAACACTGAAAGCGATGGAATTTGCTAATGATCGAAATGCTAAGGTTATTGCTATTACGGATAGTGTGCATTCTCCAATGAATTTATATTCTTCTTGCAATTTGTTTGCAAAAAGTGATATGGTTTCCATTGTGGATTCACTAGTTGCACCACTTAGTTTAATCAATGCGTTGGTAGTTGCACTATGTTTAAAAGTGCCAGAGCAGGTAAAACACAATTTAAAAAATTTAGAAGAAGTATGGAATAATTATCAGGTTTATCTTAACGATGAAATTAATTTTATTGATGAAGAACCTATCATACAATATTCGTTGAAAAAGGATGAAAAAATTGAGTAAAGTTATTATAGTAGGTGGCGGTGCTGCAGGTATGCTAGCAGCAATTGGGGCTGCAAAAAACAATCACGAAGTTATTTTGTGTGAAAAGAATGAAAAGCTTGGTAAAAAAATTTATATCACTGGCAAAGGACGATGTAATGTAACAAATGCCTGCGATTTAGAGGATTTTTTCAAAAATATTGTTCGTAATGAAAAATTTATGTATAGTTCCCTATATGGGTTTACGAATCAGGATTTGATGGATATGCTTGAATATTCAGGATGCCCGTTAAAGGTTGAGCGTGGGAATCGTGTTTTTCCAGTTTCGGATCATTCTTCGGACGTAATTAAAACCTTACAACATATTTTGTCTGATTTAAAAGTGAGTATTCGTTATCAATCAAAGGTAAAGAAAATTCTAATATCAAATCAAACAGTTGAGGGAATTGTACTTGCATCTGGGGAAGAACTATATGGGGATGCTATTGTTATAGCGACAGGAGGTTTATCTTATCCAACAACAGGTTCTACAGGAGATGGATATGATTTTGCAAAAAAGGCAGGACATACGCTGATTGATACTGTCCCAGGGCTTGTTCCTTTTGTTATAAAAGAATCCTGGTGTCAGGAACTGCAAGGACTGGCGTTAAAAAATGTTTCAGTTCAACTTCTGGTTGAGAATAAAAAAGTTTATGAAGAATTAGGTGAGATGTTATTCACTCATTTTGGAGTAAGCGGACCTCTTATATTAAGTGCTAGTAACTTTTATCAGAATAAACAAAACAATACAAAACTTATCATAGATTTAAAACCTGCCTTAACAGAAGAACAACTTGATAAACGCATTTTAAGAGAGTTTGAAGAACAACAAAATAAACAATTTAAGAATTCTTTACAAAAACTATTCCCGGTAAAACTTATTCCTATTATGATTCAACTATCTGGGATTCATCCAGACAAAAAAGTACATGAAATAATGAAAGAAGAAAGACTTCGTTTTGTAAGATTAATTAAAAACGTTGAATTAACAGTAAATGGGACCAGAGATTTTCAAGAAGCTATTATTACAAGAGGTGGTGTATCAGTCAAAGAATTAAACCCATCCACAATGGAATCAAAGCTTATTAAAAATTTATATTTTGCTGGAGAAATGTTAGATATACATGGGCATACGGGGGGCTATAATCTACAAATCGCATTTTCGACTGGGTTTTTAGCAGGAAATAGTATAGAATAAAGAATCGAGGATTAATATATGACAGTTAATATCGCAATTGATGGCCCAGCAGGGGCAGGTAAAAGCACGATAGCAAAACGTGTAGCAAAATTAAAAAATTTTATATATGTAGATACAGGTGCTATGTATCGCGCGATTGCATTGTACTTTTTAAGAATGCATATTAAAGAAGATGATTGTAACGCGATGATTAGTGCTTGTAAAGAAGCCCTTATTACGATTGAATATCAAAATGATGAACAAATCGTTTTATTAAATGGTGAAAATGTTAACACCTTAATCAGAACTGAAGAAGTTGGGAAAATGGCATCAATAAGTAGCTCGGTGAAGGAAGTTAGAGAACATCTACTTGAATTGCAGAGACGTTTAGCTCGAGAGAAAAATGTAGTAATGGATGGAAGAGATATTGGGACCTTTGTTCTTCCGAATGCAAATACAAAAATTTATTTGACTGCAAGTAGTTATGTTCGAGCAAAGAGAAGATATGAAGAACTTGAACAAAAAGGAATTCCCTGCGACTTTAATCAAATCGAAAAAGATATTATAGATCGAGATTATCGTGATATGAATCGAGAAATTGCGCCCTTATCTCAAGCAAAAGATGCAGTTTATATTGATAGTTCGAATTTAACAATAGAAGAAGTGGTAAGAAAAATCCTGGAACTTTGTTGATAAACACGATAAAAAACGAATTGGTTTGATGAAAAATATAAGAAATCAATAAATATTCTATAAATATAGTGATTTTAAAAACAAAACATGTTACAATTGGATGGTACTTTACTCACAGTCTACGCGATGTAGATTTGTGATAGAGAAGTTGAATTGTAAATGTGATCATAATGAGAGAACAAACAGGTAATTACATGGATATTATTTTAGCAAAATCAGCTGGCTTTTGTTTTGGGGTACAAAAAGCAGTTGATAAAGTCAACGAAAAGATTGGTACAGAAAAAAAACTTTCAACCTATGGTCCAATTATTCATAATGAACAAGTAGTTGATGAATTCAAAAAACAGGGTGTAAAAGTAGTGAATGATTTGTCGCTCCTTGATAGTGGCAATGAAAATTGTGTGGTGATACGTTCTCATGGTATTGACCGCGATACACAAATGCAGATGGAAGATATGAATTTAAAGATAGTTGATGCAACCTGTCCTTTTGTAAAAAGAATTCATCGGATTGTTGAAAAGGATAGCGCAGAAGGTAAAAAGATTGTAATTATCGGGAATCCTGGACATCCTGAAGTAGAAGGTATAAAAGGCTGGTCTGTTACAAATGCCAATGTGATAGAAACAGAAGAAGATATTGATAAATTATCATTGAGTATTGAAGATAAAATATCAATTGTATCTCAAACTACATTTAACCATAAGAAATTCAAAGATTTAGTTGAAATTTTTGAAAAAAAAGGTTATGATATTAGTGTTGCGAATACAATTTGCAATGCTACAGAAGAGCGACAGACAGAAGCTAGAGAAATTGCTTCCAAAGTTGATGTTATGATAGTAATAGGTGGTGCTCACAGTTCAAATTCACAGAAACTCTATGAGATCTGTAAAGAAGAATGTGAGAATACTATTTTTATACAAACACTTGAAGATTTGAAATTGGAACAATTTGTACCTTTCAATCGAGTGGGCATTACAGCAGGGGCGTCTACCCCAAACAATATTATTGAGGAGGTTCAAAATTATGTCAGAATTAACTTTTGAACAGATGTTAGAAGAATCATTTAAAACAATACATACAGGAGAGGTAGTAGAAGGTACAGTCATTGCTGTTAAGCCAGAAGAAATCGTGCTTAATATCGGATATAAATCTGATGGTATTCTTACAAAGAATGAATACACCAACGAACCAAATGTTGATTTAACAAAATTGGTTAAAGTTGATGATAAGTTAGATGTTAAGATTATTAAAGTAAATGATGGCGAAGGCCAGGTTCTTCTTTCTTATAAGAGACTTGCTCTTGAAAAAGGAAATAAAAGAATTGAAGATGCTTTTAATAATAAAGAAGTACTAAAAGCGAAAGTTACACAGGTATTAGAAGGTGGAATCTGTGTAGTTGTTGATGAAATTAAAATCTTTATTCCTGCAAGCCTTGTATCGGACAGTTATGAAAAAGATTTAAGTAAATATGCAGGTAAAGAAATTGAATTCATTGTGAGTGAATACAATCCAAAAAGAAGACGCTACATTGGAAATCGTAAAGTCCTGATTGATGAGAAAAAAGAAGTGCTTAAAAAAGAACTTTTTGAAAAAATCAAAGAAGGCGATATCATCGAAGGAACTGTTAAAAATGTAACTGATTTTGGTGCATTTATCGATCTTGGCGGCGTTGATGGATTGCTACACATTTCTGAAATGTCATGGGGAAGAGTTGAAAATCCTAAAAAAGTGTTTAAAGTAGGAGAAACCCTGAAAGTATTATTAAAAGAAATTTCAGGAAACAAAATTGCTCTTAGTTTGAAATTTGACGATGCAAATCCTTGGAAAGATGCTACAGATAAATATGCAGTAGGCAATGAAGTTACCGGTAAAGTTGCTAGAATGACAGATTTTGGTGCATTTATTGAATTGGAACCAGGCGTTGATGCTTTGTTACATGTATCTCAGATTTCTAGAGAACATGTTGAGAAACCTTCTGATGTATTGAAAGTTGGAGATGAAGTAGTTGCTAAAGTTGTTGATTTCAATGATGATTTGAAAAAAATAAGCTTAAGTATTAAAGCTATGTTCGCACCTGAAGTAACAGAAGAAGTTGCAGAAGAATCAAGTGATGTAGTTTCAGTTGATATTGAAAAAGTAATTTCCGAAGAGGAATAAAAATTTGGCGGGAGGTATTGTATGTTTGATTACGAATACTTTAAGAAAGCCGTTTTAGAATTAACCAAAATTGATTTAAATGCTTACAAAGAAAAGCAAATGAAACGACGTATTGATACGTTGATTTCTAAGCATAAAGTTGAAGGTTATGACAATTATATAAAACTTTTAAAATCTGATCGATTAAGATTTGAAGAGTTTGTGAACTATCTAACCATTAATGTATCAGAGTTTTATCGGAATCCGGACCAATGGAAGTTGTTGGACCAGGAAATTTTTCCTGAACTAATCAAAAAATTTGGTAAAAACCTTAAAATATGGAGTGCAGCCTGTTCTACAGGAGATGAACCATATTCACTCGTTATGGCATTATCAAAACATATTCCGTTGAATCAAATTAAGATTTATGCTACAGATTTGGATAAACAAGTTATTGCGAAAGCAAAAATCGGTTTGTATACAGAGAAAAGTATAGTTGCTGTTCCAGAAGATTTAAAAAACAAGTATTTTACAAAAATAGGCTTATCATATCAGATTTCTGAAGATGTTAAATCTCGTGTCGAATTTCATGAGCATAATTTATTAAAAGATACCTATCCAAAAGATTATCATCTGATTGTATGCAGAAATGTATTGATTTATTTTACCGAGGAAGCAAAAGATGATGTATTTCGTAAGTTTCATGATTCCCTTGCAAAAGGTGGTGCTTTATTTATTGGAAGTACCGAACAAATTATAAACCATAGAGAAATGGGTTATAATAGAAAAAATTCATTTTTTTACGAAAGACCATAAAAAAGGGTGTCACACAAAATGTGTGACACCCTTTTTTAACGGGAAATTGCCATCATTTGCAAAATATGTTCTGCATATTTACTAAATGCAGAGCGTTTTGTTTTGAAATCTTCTGTTAATTCAAAAAAGAAATTTTTAGATTTATAATCTCTTTTAAAAAAAGGAGTAAACAGTAGTTCCCATTGAGGCAAATAGGTTGCTTTTTTTCTTGTATAACAAGTTGCGGCCGTAGCTTGTTTTCTAAATTCCTTGTCTACATAAGAGGCTACGGATTTGTGAATTGCGATGTCTTCTTCTGGAAGATAATAGTAATCCTGATAATTAGAATAATAATATTTCATTTCTTCATCGTATAAGGGAACTTTTAGACTTCCTTCTTTTTTGTCTCCTGTGAAATAGCAGCCGTTTGTATAATACGAAATTGCTTTTGGAAGAGGAGACTCAAAGGATAATTTCATAACAAGTTCCTGATGCATTTGATTGTAAAAGTCTTTATAGTAATTAGCCTGTACTTTTTTAACGGTGATAGTATCTGTAAACAAATCGGCATAAGACAATAGTGGGAGTAATTGTATCATTCCTTCCATGTCTTCAGCATTATGTAATAATAATAGTTCCCGTAAATTATCATCAGGATTTAATAGATATTCATGGTATTTTTGAATTAGTTCTCCACCATTGAATTGATCATCTCGTTCAATTTCAAGAAAACTTTCCAAAGTTTTTTGCTTGCAGTTTGGTAATTTCAGGAAAAATTTAAAGGGAGAAATTCTGCGGTATAAATCCAATCCTTGAAGATCAGAAAGAGGACACAATATATGATATTGATCTGCTTTTCCTGCTAAATAAGGAATGTCAAAATTATTCCCGTTAAAATGTATAATAAATTCGTAACTATTTAAGAAATCAAGAAAGGAATGAAGGATATCTTGTTCATCTTCTGGATTTTCACAAAACCATTGTTTAAGATTCCAGGCATTATCATGAAAATAAGCACAGCCAATTAAATATAAATTAGAATTTTTGGCTGTAAAACCTGTTGTTTCAATATCTAAAAATAATATTTTGTCTTTTTCATATAGTTTTTCTATGGGATAATCTATGTTTTTTATTGGTAAAAGTTTATCAATTATTTTCATATAGCCTTCTCTGCAAATTCCGCTTCAACTGAACGCGTATTCCGCTATCAGCTGAACATTGATTCCGATTG
>CANRGO010000041.1 GCA_947630125.1 uncultured Lachnospiraceae bacterium
ATCTGCAATCGCTTTGGTAACATCCATTGTTACTGTTCCTGATTTAGGGTTAGGCATTAATCCTTTAGGACCAAGTACTTTACCAAGACGTCCAACAACACCCATCATGTCTGGAGTTGCTACAACTACGTCGAAATCTAACCATCCATCATTCTGGATTCTAGGTACTAACTCATCTGCTCCAACGTGATCTGCGCCAGCTGCTTCTGCTTCTGCTGCTTTTTCACCTTTTGCAAACACAAGAACTTTCACAGTTTTACCTGTTCCGTGAGGAAGAACTACTGCTCCACGGATCTGCTGTTCAGCATGACGTCCGTCACAACCAGTTCTGATGTGTGCTTCAATGGTTTCATCAAATTTTGCAACAGCTGTCTGTTTTGCTAATGAAATTGCTTCAACTGTATCGTACTGAACTGCACGATTTACAAGTTTTGCAGTTTCTACATATTTTTTACCATGTTTCATTTTTGATTTCCTCCTTGGTGGTTTAGCGATAACTTAAGTCATCTCCCACTCTATACTTAATTAATTAGTCAACAATAGTAATTCCCATACTTTTTGCAGTTCCTGTTACCATGCTGATTGCTGCGTCTAAAGATGCTGCATTTAAGTCTGGCATTTTCATTTCTGCAATTTCTTTGATCTTGTCTTTAGAAATGGTAGCTACTTTGTTTTTGTTAGGTACTGCAGAACCTGATTTCAAGTTACATGCTTTTTTCAGAAGTACTGCTGCAGGTGGAGTTTTTGTAACAAAACTGAAACTTCTATCAGCGTATACAGTAATAACAACAGGTGTGATCATTCCATCTTTGTCTGCTGTTCTTGCGTTGAACTGTTTTGTAAATTCAACGATGTTAACACCACGCTGACCAAGTGCTGGTCCAACTGGTGGTGCTGGGGTTGCTTTACCAGCAGGAATCTGTAACTTAATATAACCTAATACTTTTTTTGCCATTTTTAGGCACCTCCTAAATATAAATGTGGTATGGCGCACTGCATCTCCTCCTGCAAACTTAAGCAGTTGGGTACCGTGATACAAATGCTCCCACTTCTTCAACGGATTGCTCCAATGAATTCAACAATAGTTCCTTCTTCTCGCTCTGAAAAAGAGTGGCACATTACATGCGACGAACTTCCTCAAAACTAATTTCGACAGGTGTTTCCCTACCGAACAACTCAACATTAATTGTGGCAGTTTGTTTACCAAAATCAATTCTCTGAACGACTCCGATGGTATCCTTCCAAACCCCTGCAACAACTGCAATGGCATCACCTTCTTTAAAGTCAATGCTACTAACAGCGTCTGTTTTAATTCCCAGAGGCTTCATTTCCGCTTCTGTTAAAGGAACAGGTTTGCTTCCAGGGCCTACAAAACCGGTTACACCTCTTGTATTACGAACTACATACCAAGTGTCGTCATTCATCACCATATTAATTAGCACGTAACCAGGGAAAAGCTTTTTCTGAACGACTTTTTTTACACCGTTCTTCACTTCAGCAACTTCCTGCATAGGAACTCTTACTTCCAGAATTTCTTCTTCCAGATGTCTGTTTTCTATTGCTTTATCAATATTGGCTTTCACCTTATTCTCATACCCTGAGTAGGTATGTACTACATACCAATTTGTTTCTGCCATATGACCACCCTCACTCTTACATCGCTAAGAACTTAATACCAAATTGAATAATTGTGTCAATAAAGGTAATGATAAGTCCTACTACAACCGAAATGCAAACAACTGCAACTGTTTGTTTCGTAAGCGTTTGTTTGTCAGGCCATGAAATCTTTTTGAATTCAGTCTTCACGCCATTAAAAAAGCTTTTCTTTGGTGCCTTTTCTGTCTTGGTTGTCTCTCCCATTATTTGCTCCTTTCAAACACGAATAAAAAACAATTATTATTTGGTTTCTTTGTGTAATGTATGAGTTTTGCAGAATCTACAATATTTTTTTGTTTCCATTCTGTCTGGATGAGCTTTTTTATCCTTTGTCATATTGTAGTTACGCTGTTTGCATTCTGTACATGCTAAAGTAATCTTTGTACGCATAATTCCACCTCCACGTGCATTTATTCTATCTTGATTCGTTTGATCAGACTCTAAGTTTTCAAAATTTTGAGCATAAAAAAAAGACCTAAATCTCATCTCGCCTAGTAAATATATCACACTCTAAAATCTCCGTCAACTGAATCTTTACATGTTTTTTGCCTTTTTTTTGCATTTATATAGGAAAAAACACAGTTTCCGCTTGTCACCGCTTCATGAAAGTGCTATGATTATTGTACAAAAATAGGTTTTTTATGCCCATACAGGAGTTATGCAACTAGTATAACATAGTTTATGAGTAACTCCAACAGTAAAATAGATTTTACTGTATGTATATTTCACGGATGAAAGGAGGGGCAATCATGGCAAATACATATGCACTCAATGCAGTCTATAATCACTTCCTAACATCTTATGCGCCAAAAAGTGCTTCTCCTTTTGACGCTCACAAGAAGAGCGAACTCCGTTCTGTTTACAACAACATTGTGAAATTAAATAAAGAAGCTCCTTTGGCTATTTTGGATAGCAAGAAGGAAACAAAAGAGTTTGCAGTTTCTATTAAAGAAGAAGCCCGCACGCTAGGATCTGCCATTTCCTCCATGGGCGGTCTGGCAGAGGCCGATGTATTAAGTAAACGAAAAGCATATTCCAGCCAGGAAGAGCTTGCTACTGCAAAATATATTGGAGAACTGGTGGATGGAGAAGAACCAAAGACTTTAGAACTCTCTGTGAAATCCCTGGCAGGACCTCAGGTAAATACAGGCGATTATCTTCCTTCTTCAAAAAAAGTTCCTTTAGAGAATGGTATTTATTCTTTTGATATTTCTTTTAGTGAATTAAATTACGAGTTTCAGTTTAGTATTTCTGATCAGGATACGAACTTAGATGTTCAGGAACGTTTATCAAGACTTATCACCAATTCTGGGATCGGTGTGAACGCTGAAGTTGCAAAGGATGAAAAAGGAAACTCTGCTTTGAAATTAACCAGTACCTTAACCGGCATTCCCAAAGATGGTGGTACTATCTTTTCTGTCAGTGATGAAAAAACAAGCAAGATGGCAGGTATTGTTGATTATTTAGGAATTGGTGATGTTACAAGATATCCAGAAAATGCCTTGTTTACCGTAAATGGCATGGAACGAAGTGCTTCTTCCAATCATTTTACTGTTGAGAAAACCTATGAGATTAGCTTGCAGGGTGTGAGTAGTAGCCCGGAAATGACCACTGAAATTGGGTTGAAGACGGATACCGAATCTATAACTGAAAATATCAGCAGTCTGGTACGAGGATACAATGATTTTTTAAATACAGCAAAAAGCTTTTTGGAAACACAGCCGAAATCTTCTCGTTTATTAGGAGAACTTAAGACTATCTCTTCTTATTATAGAAATGATTTGGAAAAAGCCGGAATCAATATCGAACAAGATGGAAGTATTCGTGTGGATAATTCCGAGTTGCAAAATGTTATGGAAAGCGAAGAGGGTGAACAAGCATTAGGCTCCATTAAAGATTTTGCCAATACCTTACTTCGCAAATCAATCCAGGTTTCCATAGACCCAATGAATTATGTAAACAAAACCATTGTAGCCTATAAAAATCCTGGCAAGAGTTTTACGAATCCTTATATCACCAGCCAGTACAGCGGCATGATGTTTAATAGTTACTGTTAACAAGTGGCCCTATTTCCTGATACAGGAAATCTAGGGTCATATTTTTGTCATCCACATAATAATCTGCATTTGGTTTTCCCATCATCAACTCATGGTATTTGACATTCCAAAGACGCATCTGCTTTTCCGTTACTGGATACCAATCAATTCCTGTCACATAGCCTCTGGCTGTAAACAGAATGATTTCATTTCCTCTATCATATAACCAATTCACAATGTTTATCATTTCCATATTCGGTTCTGCAAGTTCATAATCCAAGCCCTGGCGGAACTTTGCAATCACTCCATCGATATCAAACACAAAACGACTTTTCCCGTCTTTAAGCCTTAAATAAGCTGCTGCTCTTAGAAACTCTTCTTCGGTATCGATGTCAAAATTCTCCTGCATTTCATAACCCAACACCAAATCCCCAGACATGGATTTTTTTTCCAGAATCACATCGCTTCTCACACAATCAATGCTTGCATTTTGATAATATACTTTGGGCAGGGACTGTCTTGGCATATTATAGGCTTCCTTTATTTCTGTTAAAATTGGTTTTGCCTGGTGATGCTCATCTAAATACCACATCTTATGAGGAATCTCTTTTGCCAAAGCCATGGAGCGTACACTATCTGCTTCAGGATTCTCAAGGAGAATTTCTATCATATTGTCAATGTCTTTTGGATTCCGTATGGGATGGGTTGGCCGAAGCTGAACCACAATATCCGCATCATACCCCTCTTCTTTTTTTAAAAACTCTAAGGCATGTTGAAACACTTCCAAATCCAAGGATGTATCCGTTGCATATTCAGCTGGTCTTAAAAAAGGAACTTCTGCTCCATATTCTCTTGCAATTTTGGCATACTGCTCACTATCCGTGCTGACAATGATACGATTGATATATTTGGATTCCTTTGCCTGTTCTATGGAGTAAGCCAACATGGGTTTCTCATTCAGTAAGCGAATGTTTTTATCTATGACGCTTTTAGAGCCACTTCTGGCCGGAATAATTGCTATGATCTGTTTCATGATTTTCTCCTTGGATACTTTTAACTTTTTTATAAAATCTCTTTCAAAGAACGATATTCCATTCCCTGGATATAACTCCCACCTTCGGTGGCATTGATAATCTGCTGTTTTTTTGCATCTTCTTTTTTCAAGCGTTCTTCCATAAATTCTCTGAACACATTAAATTTTTCATCACTGAATACAGTTTTTCCATCAAATGAAGGCACTGGAATAAGGTCCTTTTCATCTGCCGCGATACGTTGCGAGGTGTCTGTTGCATGGGCCAGCTGATTGGTATAAGCCAAATCCAGCCCTAAAAAAATAATTCTATCAGGTTTCATTTGAATGGCAAAATCCAGACAGGTTGTGGCAACACTTCCTCCTGTCTCTAGCAAAAGCGGAACACCACCTGCTACCTCTTTGGTAGCAAACTCTTCTGCAAGAGGATATCCTTTTTGAAACAGAAATGTAACTGGTCCTTGATAGCGCCTTGCAAATTGATAATTGGCAGTGGAAAGCAACAGCAACGGAATGCTTTCCTGTTCCAAACCAGCAATCTGACTAATGACTCGATTATTAGGATCTGTAATCATCACATAATCTACTTGTATACCCAGCTTCCTTACTTTACGAAGGACCGTTCCCATGGCGATAATAAGCGAATTATCCTTTTTATCTTTTAGCAATTCAATATTTCGATCCAAAGATGGGCCAGCAGCAATTACGAATACATCTTTACCTGTAAAATCCAGCTGATTTTGCTTTGTAATCAGCTCCAATTGTTTCTTCTTTGCCAGCATCATGTTCTGATAAAAATTGCAGGCAAGAATCTTCTCTCCATTACGCAGAGAATTTTCATCTAAGAAAAATTCTTCTAACTTCTTCTTCAGACGTGGATTTTGTATTTGCTTTAATGAAGGGTGATGAATAATCAGGCTATTTCCTTCTTGTTTTAAGGCATCTGCCAAGATTATTAGTTCTGGATCATATTGTATATATATTGTTTTTCCAAGATAAGCGCTTAGGTCCACAAAGCAAAGAGCCAGTACCAGCACATTTAAATCAGGCTCGTAGACATAGACTAATTTTGAATGAAAACAATCTTCCAAAAGTGCAGTCGCGTGATAGGCAAATCCCAATCCTAAAACATGATAATTCTCCGCTTTTGCATCAAAATAGTGGGCTGCATATTCTGTTGCTTCCTGTACTGGATTTTGATTGCTATGAAGATAGTATGCTGCCTGTGTTTTCAAATGCTCTATCCTGAGTATAGGATGTCCAGTTCGAGAGGCTTCCACCAGATAACTCTTTTTCTCGTTCGCTTCCTCCCATAGAAAATTTGGAAAACTTTCTTCCAGAAATAAAGCTTGTTTTCTTGTTTTTATCTGTTTGGAGAGTTCAGGGTTTATTCGTTCCAATTCTTCCAGATTTCTTTGAAATACTTCTTCTTTGTAAAAATAAGGATAGGTATTGAGTAATTCCTGTTGAAGCTGGTAGAGCAAAGGCGTAATCTGAATTTGCAAAATATCAGACAGCAAAATATAATCTTTTTGCTCCTGTGCAAAAACCGCTCCTTTTAAAAGTTCCAGCACATAAGAAAACTCCAGCAGAATCTGGTGTTCCTCCAGCTCCTTTTTCTTAGCTGAAAGCTCCCCAACAATCCCCTGGAATTTTACAATAAATTGTCTATAGGTACGCAACCCCAAATCGTAGTTCTGTACCTGCATTTGCCTGGTAATAAACTCCGCTTCTGTGATTGCAACTTTTATTTGTTGATACAATGTTAAAAAGACCATGAAAGTACCTTCCATTTCGCTTGTTTGTAGTTTTAAATCTTAAGTAGATTGTAGCACAGTACAAAAAAGCTCTCAACAGTCTTTCGATTATAATGGAATGTTTCCATGTTTTTTGGAAGGATTACTAACCTTTTTATGTTTTAACGCCTTTAATGCCTTTAAAATAGCGATTCTGGATTCTTCTGGTTTGATGACTTCATTCACATGTCCTCTTGCTGCTGCCACATATGGATTTAAGAATCTCTCTTCATATTCTGCCTTATACTGTGCTCTGGCTGCTTCTGGATCAGCTGCTGCCTTAATTTTACTATTAAATGCAATATTTACAGCGCCTTCTGCTCCCATAACTGCAATCTCTGCTATGGGCCATGCATACACAATATCAGCTCCCATTTCCTTCGAGTTCATGGCAATATAAGCTCCACCATAGGCTTTCCTCATAATCAGAGAAATCTTAGGTACTGTTGCTTCTGAATAGGCATACAAAACCTTGGCTCCGTGACGAATGATCCCATTATGTTCCTGTGCACTTCCTGGTAAAAAGGCGGGAACATCCACTAATGTCACCAAAGGAATATTAAAACAGTCGCAAAAACGGATAAAGCGTGCCATTTTATCTGATGCATGATAATCTAGGGACCCCCCCATGACCATGGGCTGATTGGCAACAAAGCCAACTGAGACACCGTCCATTCTTGCAAAACCTACTACAATATTGGCTGCAAAATCGGTCTGCACTTCGTGAAAACTATTTTTATCTGCAATCAGATAAATGACTTCTTTTACATTATAAGGTTGTCTTGGATTATCTGGTACAATCTGCAAGATTTTCTTCGCCTGTTCCAGTTCTTCATTGGAATGAGGGTGAATCCAGTTTCCAACTTTGGAAAATAATTTATTTACAACAGGAAGTAAGGGCTTTTTCTCTTCTATTGCCTTTACTACGGGTGCTTTTTCTTCATAATGAGAAGGCAGGTAGGAAAGTAACTTTCTTACGCCCATCAGACATTCATTTTCCGTGTTGTAGGTAAAATGAGATACCCCACTCTTTTTCCCATGAACATCAGCTCCGCCCAAATCCTCTACCGATATTTCTTCATTAATTACTGTTTTAACTACGTTTGGACCTGTGATAAACATTTTTGAAATATCGCGTACCATAAAAATAAAATCACAGATGGCAGGTGCATAACAAGCGCCACCAGAACAAGGTCCTAAAATCACTGCAATTTGAGGAATTACTCCAGATGCTTTGGTATGTCGTAAAAACATCCCTGCATAACCGCTCAGTGAGGCAATTCCTTCTTCGATTCTGGCTCCGCCGCTATCGTTGATGTTAATGAGGGGTGCTTTCATATCCATGGCCATATCCATAATGCGACAGATTTTCATGGAATGATATTCACCAAGAGTTCCGCCAATCACAGTAAAATCCTCACTGCAAACAAATACAAGACGGCCATTGATTTCACCATATCCGGTTACAACCCCATCCCCTGGTACTCGTTTTTTATCTAAGCCAAAGTCATCAATTCTGGATTCTACAAATCCATCCACTTCAACAAAAGTACCCTTATCAAGCAAGATTGTAATGCGTTCTCTGGCTGTCATTTTCCCTTGAAGATGCTGCTTGTCTATTTTCTCCTGACCACCACCAAGCATTGCCTTTTCTCTTTTTGTATCCAGATCCTTTAGCGCTTCATTCCAGTTCATCTAATAACCTCTCACGTTTCAATAATTTCGTTTATTGTTTGATTTCCAAATACTTTGAATATCAAATCATTAATCAAAATTATAACACGTAAGAAATATATTGCAAGGTCTAAATTGGTGAACTTTTAAACTTATATATTGGTCTTGTTGGTCAAATAATTCTGTAGTATAATGAAATCAGTCAACTCTCAATGATTCAAGATCGCTGGAGGTATTAATATGAAGGTTTTTGGTAAGATCACCCGTATTCTACTTTTCTCAGTCACCAGTTTCTTTTTTTTCCTTGTTCATCCTTTTAGTTCCCACGCAGACCGCACACCCAAACAAGTTTTATTTATCAGCTCTTATAGCGAGAGTTTCGTCACTGTGCCACAACAGATACAGGGAATGAAGGAAGTATTTGAAGGAACGGACGTGGTACTTCAGTATGAATACCTGGATGCCAAAAGACTTTCCTCGGAAGAAAATGTACAGTATTTTTATGAATACTTAAGTTACAAACTATCAACACTACCTCCTTATGAGGCGATTCTGGTTGCCGATGATGCAGCACTTCAGTTTGTTATGGATTATCAGGCTGAATTATTCGACCAGATTCCCATTGTGTTCTTTGCAATCAATGACAGAGAACGTGCAAGAAATGCAGATGCCCTGCCTAATACAGCCGGAAGCATTGAAGAAACTTCTCTGGAAGACAATATTTCACTTGCACTTTCCATTAATCCAACAGCCACTAAAGTCGTAGGAATCGCCGATAATACCGTAAGCGGTTTAGGTGATCAAAAGCAATTTTATAAAGCAGCCGAGTCTTTTCCTGATCTTGACTTTTCTATCTTAAATGCTTCGGACTTAACATATGAAGAAATCTGGAGGCGATTAGAAAATATAAGTCCAGATACCATTCTTCTCTATCTCTGCCTTAACGAAGATAGCAGTAACGTATTTATTGATTTTGATACCGCAACTGAGAAAATTGCAGAGCATGCTTCTGTTCCGGTTTATCGTGCAACGGTTGGTGGAATCGGAATGGGAATCTTTGGTGGACATCTGATTAGTTATGAAGAAATGGGTCGTTATTCTGCAGAACTTGTTTTAAGTATTCTGGAAGGAAATGATATTGATGCCATCCCTCTGAGAACAGATACTCCATACTACTCTGCCTTCGACTATTCTTTAATCGAAAAATATAACGTTGATATGGACCTATTACCTGAAGACGCAATTTTTTATAACAAACCAGAAAGTCCTTTCGATCAATATAGAAAGTATTTTGTATACCTGGCAATTGTGCTTGTATTTTCGATTACCATCTCAGTTATCATGGTTATCGATAGCATAAAGTCACGTATGTTACGAAAGAAACTTCAAAATCAAAATGATGAGCTCGGATCTCTATATGAAGAATTAACAGCCTCTGAAGAGGAGCTCAGAAATCAGTACGATATGATAGAAAATCATGCAAATCAAATGGATTTTTTACACCAAAAATATGAAATTGCAATTACTGCAACCAATTGTGTGGTTTGGGAAATGGATTTGGATAAGGATGAAGTCACCCTGTCCCCAAGTATTCTGGAATTAACCGGAGTCCCTTTCCCTGAGAAAGTAAGTCGTAAACTTTTTTGCCAGACCTTATTTCCAGAACAATACCAGCGTTCCATCTTAAACGAAGTGGAGTATTATATTAATGGCAAAATTACTGAAATTAATCTGCAGGTACCTTTACTACCATTTCGCAATGAAAGCAAGTGGCTCTTGGTTAGAGGAAAAGGCTTAAAGGATTCCAGTGGTAAAATCAAAAGTATTTCTGGAATCTTAATGGATATCACCCTGATGAAAGAACGTGAAGAATATATCACCTACCTTGCAAACCATGATTATTTAACGAACTTACCAAATCGTATGCATTTTATGGGTCTTCTGGAAAAAGAGTTGGAAAAAGAATCCCATGGAACGATTTTACTTTTTGATATTGATGATTTTAAAAATATTAATGATACTTTGGGACATGTTTACGGTGATAAATTATTGGTTATGATTGCACAGCGACTATGTGCTATCGCTGATTCCAAAATGCATATCGCAAGAATCGGTGGAGATGAATTTTTGATTCTGTTAAAGGAAGTTTCAGATCTGGAAGAGATTAATCGATATATTTTAAAAATCAAGAACGCTTTCGAAGAGCCTTTTAACTTTGACAACACGGAAAATCATATTCGATTCAGTATGGGAATCACGCGCTATCCAAAGGACAGTACCAATATTGATCACTTGATTATGAATGCAGATACTGCCATGTACAAAGTAAAACAAAACGGCCGTAACAACTATGTATTCTACCAGGAAAACATGAAGCATGAAGCGGAAGAAAAACGTTATGTTGAAAAAATACTCCGTTCAGCCATGGATGAAGGCGGTTTTACCTTATTATACCAGCCACAGGTGGATGCCAAGACTGGTGAAATCGCAAGTTTTGAGGCACTCTTACGTTTAAGGGACTATCATATCAATCCTGGTATTTTCATTCCTATTGCAGAAGAATCCGGTCTCATCCTTCAGATTGGAAGATGGGTTGCACGAGAAGCCTTTAGCCAGATTGCAAAATGGAGAGAAGCCGGCTTCCAGGAAAAGATGGTTTCCATTAACTATTCCAGCAAGCAATTAAGAGACGGTGACTTTGTGGATTATTTGAATGAGCTTAGTGCAGAATATAATGTGGCTACTAACTTCATAGAAATTGAAATCACCGAGGGTATCTTATTAGAGAACAATGTTCCAACTTTAGAGTTCCTGGAAAAACTGAAAAAGTTTGGATATCACATTGCCCTGGATGATTTCGGAACTGGCTTTTCCTCTTTAAACTACCTAACTTATATTCCTGTGGATAAAATCAAATTGGATAAGTCTATCAATGATAAATTCCTGGAAATGGATGACAGCACAGTCATTGATAGTTTAATTTCTCTATCTCACGGATTGAATCTAGAAATCACCGCAGAGGGAATCGAAGACTGGCGCAAGTATACCAAACTCCGTGATGGAGGCTGTGATTATATACAGGGCTATTTATTTAGCAAACCTGTTAGTGCCAAAATCATAGAAAGCATGTATAATAGCAATATGTTAAAAGAATTGACAAATAAAGTGATATTGTAAAGTTGAAAAAAGCAGCCCTGGTATGGGCTGCTTTTTCTTATTCTAATGAACGAACCATTTTCAAAGCTGACTCTATGGTTTTATCCATATCAAAATATTGATATTGACCAAGTCTACCACCAAATAAGACATCTGATTCTTCTTTCGCTAGTTCAATATAATTTTGAAATAACTTTGTATTCTTATCATCATTAACAGGGTAATATGGCTCATCGCCCAATTTCCATTCCGTTGGATATTCTTTTGAAATAACTGTTGAATTTCCTTGTCCAAACTCAAAATGCTTATGCTCTATGATACGGGTATATGGAATATCTCTTTCTGTATAATTCACGACAGCATTTCCTTGGAAATTATCACAGTCATCTAGTAAACACGTTTCAAATCTTACACTACGGTATTCTAATGCACCCAATTGATAATCATAATATTCATCAATCGCTCCTGTGTAGATTAGTGTATCAAAGGTATCTCCATCTTGTGTAACTTTTTTACTTAAATCTACATAGGATTTGAATTCTCTTTCTAAAACTACTTTTGTTCTTTGTAAGAGTTTTTCAACAATTTTCGTATAACCACCTTTTGGTATTCCTTGATAAGGATCATTAAAATAGTTGTTATCAAAGGTAAAGCGTACTGGAAGTCGTTTGATTATGAAAGATGGTAATTCTGTACAGGATCTTCCCCATTGCTTTTCGGTATAGCCTTTCACTAATTTTTCATAAATATCTTTTCCAACCAGTTTTAAAGCTTGTTCCTCTAAGTTCTTTGGTTCTTCTATCTTTAACTCTTCTATTTGTTCTTGTATTTTCTTTTTTGCTTCAGCTGGTGTTTTAATATTCCACATTTTACTAAAGGTATTCATACTGAAAGGGAGATTATAAAGCTCATCTTTGTATATTGCTACTGGTGAATTAATATAGTGGTTAAATTCTGCAAATTGGCTGACATAATTCCAGATTTCTTTATTTGAGGTATGGAAAATATGGGCTCCATACTCATGTACATTGATATCATCGATTTTTTTGGTATAGATATTTCCAGCAATATGATTCCGTTTGTCTATAACAATAGATGTTTTTCCCTTTTTTTCCATCTCATAAGCAAATACTGATCCAAAAAGGCCTGCTCCTACGATTAGATAACTATAATGCATAATGATGTCCCCTTTCGTTACAATAGTGCTAAATATGAAATGTATCGATAATTTGATCAGAAATATCAAAAACCTCAGGTACAAATGGTTCTCCTACATAATCTGGATCTAATGGTTTAATAGCATGATTTGTTCCATTAATACAATTCATACAATAAATACCTTCAACATCCTTTTCAAGGTGTCGTTTTCTCAATGCAAGCATTTTATCACCATACACCGCATCCTTAAGACTCATCTTGTTCAAATCTTCTAATTTCGTCAAATTGGATCTGGTTTCATGACAACATGCACATAAAAATCCATCCTCATTAACAACAATTCTCTCAAACAATTGCATACAAGGTAATGTTTTACCATTTATATCTTTAACAATTGTTGGTTTTGATTCTATAACACTAAGATATTTTTCAACCCCAATAACACTTGGTGAACTCATTACATTAGAAAAAACTATTTCATCCAAATAAGGACTATACAAATCAAATATTGCATCTCTTTCATGTTCATTATATCTAGTCAATATAGAAAACATAAAGAGTTTGTAATCCAAATTATTCTCTTTTCTATATTGATTAGCAAATTTGATATTATTAAGCACCTGATTAAAAGCATCAAGACCGTGATGTTTTTTAAAGGTTTCAGCTGTCGCTGCACTAACCGAAAACTTAATACTATCAATCCCAGCATCTACTAGTTTCACTAAGTTCTCCGGTGTTAACAGCACTCCATTTGTTGATGTATAAACATAGGGAAACTGTAATTCCTTTTTCAAAAATCTTGTATATTCATATACCTTAGGATTCATCAAAGGTTCCGCGGTCATATAAAGTCCGATATCTGTAATCCCAAGTTCTTTCGCTTCTCTTGTAATGCGATAAAAAAGTTCATCGTCAATCATTTTTTTGTCTGAATGAAAACCCTTTGTAGAATATTGGCAGTAAATGCATTTTTCGTTACAGGAACTTGTAATTTCAATATTCATTGTTTTTCCAATAAATGAAGGATATAAATCAAGTTTTGTTTCTAGTACATGTGCCATTATTTTTTCACTAATCTGCATTATTTTCTCCCTTTGCTTGGCAACTGTATTTTTATTTAAAATACTAGTTTATTGTTTTTACTTGCATATTGTTCTCGCCTTTGATACATTTACCCATTTATTACAAGTCCCTTTTATAGTGTTTCGTTACAAATGTTTCAATATCAAAAAAATCATCATAACATTCCTTAATTTTCCCCAAATCCCAATCCCACCATTTTATTTCATTAAGCTGTTCGATTTGTTTTGGCGTAAATCTATACTTTATTATCCTCGCAGGTACCCCTACAACAATAGCATAATCCGGAACATCTTTCGTTATTACAGCCCCTGCACCTGCAATTACACCATTACCAATTTTAACTCCATTTGTGATGATAACATTTCGCCCTAACCAAACATCATTTCCTATTATTGCCTTTTTGATATAATCCCATGGATGTATTTTTACTTCATCCATAAAATGATATGAATTTGGAATACTATTTTTTTTAACATCTAAAAATTGTTTGGTTGTAACTGCTGACATTAAATGATTTCCAACAACAGCAGTCCCTGCCGCAAAGGAACAAAACGAACCGACACTCTCTATATACATACCCGCAAAGGGTATTTCTAATAACCCACCGTGGGAATACTGTCCTATTTTAAATGGCTGGCGATACTGGTCAGGAATTTGCTCGTCATCAAATACATTGACAATCTGACTTCTTGAAGCACCGCCTTTTATTAAAGATTCAATAATATCATCTTGATGATTCTTTGTAACAACAAGAATTATAGAGTTTTCAATCTGATAATTCGCAAGATTAGAGGTGTTAATAATTGCAGGATTATAACTACTTAATACATTGTCAACAATTAATTTTTCTTCTATTCCATATTTAAGGTTTATAATTTGTTTCGCAAGTAAGCCTTGCTGTCCAAATGGACAAATAATAAATTCTCGTCTGTTATTATCAATAAGACATCTTACAATTGAGTCAATTGCTGCATGCTCATTTTTTCCCCAAGTTTTAGGTAAATTTATACCATTCAAAATATCGTTTGTATAATCTGAAGTATAATTTTTTTTCGAATTTTCCATTTCAAATTCCTTTCATTAAGACCCCAAATCTTTCAAATAACGCTCCATTTTATTGTTATACTTGGTAAGTACTTCAAAATTTTTCGCGTTACACACAAGTGTAGAAAATTGCTCAATTAATTTTTTTTCTGCAATTAGTTGCATTCTTGCTGTCACTTTTCCAGAAAACATAACTTTATTATACTCATTAAAAACAGCTCCCATTTCATCATTCATTCCTTGAAACTGTCGTTTCGACCTTGCCATAAGTTCCTTTGCTTTCTGACGGGTCATATCATCTGGTATTGGAATTTTCGATACAGTACTCAACATAGAATAATACTCTTTTTTATTTTGAGCAGATATAATCATCCCAAATTTTTCATAAAAAGAATTTCCAGCTGTTATACAAGGTACTCCGTAGCTTGGTGCTTCAATACAGATTGTCCCCGAAACAGTGATTACACAGTCCGCTACAAACGGAACCCAGTTCTCCTCATTATGATTTGGTATATAGTATAAATTAGAGACTTTATTTTCTTTAAACAAACGTAAAACTTCTTCCTGCTGATGATAAGCTTTAGAATATGGATGATCCTTAATTATCCAGTTAACATCTGGTAATTTTTTAATGTAACGAATTGTGTCAACAAACCAATCATAAAAATTATTATATATGGTATAAGGACTTTGTTCTCTAGGGCAGTCCTTAAAACAGTGCACAAAGATTACTACATTTTTTTTCCCTTTTTCAATTTTGTTCTTATCTAACCAGATATCTTTTTTTTCAGACAGCTGATCATACTGTGGAGTGATAAAATCTTCAAAATTACTATATGCACCATCCAACACATTGTCCACTATGGGTTGCCTTACGTTTAATTCCATATTTTTAACCTCAGAACACCGACTAATGTAGGTATCCCATTTAAGGGTATTTATGATATCAGCACCATATTTTACAGCCACACGGGCAATAATAGATCTATTGTAGCTATTTTCCGATATGATACAACTCTGGGGTTTCACCTTTTCGAAAATGGATTTAGATAATTCAACTAGGCACATTGCCTCAAACAGTTCTATAAAACCTCTTTTCAAAGTAATTTTATGGAAAGTAAAGCCTTCTTTATTATCTACTTTATTCAATATAATTTGGTCATATACAGGATTACCAATTGGTATGCCTTTGTATTTTATTTTAATCAGTCCTTCCGCAGTTGCATCTTTTACCAAAAAATGCAAAGCACAAAATAAAGGTATAAAACAAAGATATATTTTTTTAAGGAACAAAATAACCATGCTAATTGACTCTGTTTGAAATAAATTATCAATGGTTTCAATTTTTTTGTTATAGAAAGTTGCACAAATTCCTCTAATCTTTAGTCCTGTCTGTTTTTGTATCCTTTTTGCCACCAGATTTTCTTTAAGAGTAAGACTGAGATACTTGTCTATATGCACGATATATATTGCTTTATTGATATCGGCATCTTTTTTTTGGTATGAATCATTGCAAAAACATTTTGCAGCACTTTCTAATTTTTTCAAATCACTCTTTGTATATGATTCTTCTTTCTTAAAAAATAAATTCTTTACATATGTCCATATAGACTGAAAAAAATTCAACATTATACCGACTCCCACTGCCCAGTATCGACACTATATTTTTTTATTATTCTACCCGGCACACCAACCACTAAACAGTTGTCAGGGATACTTTTTGTTATCACTGCGTTTGCTCCAATAACACAGTTTTCGCCTATTCTAACTCCCGACAATATCTTGGCGCCGCTTCCTATAAATGTATTTTTACCAATATAAGTGGGACTAGTTTTAATACGTTTTTTAATTATAGACTTATTTTTGTCACGATAGTCATGATCCAAGTCAGTTATAAAAACATTGGAACTAATAAGTACATGATCACAAATTGTTATCTTTTCTGTACAAGCGATATGACAATTTTGCTCTATACATACATTGTTTCCTATTGATAATAAAGGATTATATTTACGGTTACCCCATAACACTATCATTTCCATTCTTAATCTTGAACGTATGGTAACATGATTTCCGATTTCTGCCTTTTCAGGGTGGACAATCATCATAGGTTTCCCAATTTTATTTCCACTTCCATATTTTTTAAACCATTTTTTATAAAATAGATTTCTAAGCATTAATATCGTCTGTAACTCAAATTCATCTGTACATTGAAGCAATTTTTTAAGAATCATTTATTTTAACAATCCTTTCTCCTTCATTTCTAACAAGGATTTCTCATATAAACTGGTTTCAGTATCCTGAGTTTTAACCCATTTAGCAAAACTTTCTATTCCTTGTTCGAAATTTACACTAGGTTTATAGCCCAATTCTGATTGAATTTTTGTTATGTCTGCTCGATTATGTCGAATATCACCAAGTCTAAATTCCCCAGTAACTTTAGCTTTCGCATTTTGTTCAAATACTCGCTCCAATTGCTTAATTACTTCAATAATACTTGTTTGGGTACCACTGCCAACATTGTAAATCTGATTGTTAGCTGCACTTTGCTCAATTCCCATAATGGTAGCATTTACTACATCATCAATAAACACAAAATCTCTGGATTCATTTCCATCTTCGAAAATATTAATATTTTCTCCATTCAGAATTCTGGTTGAAAAAATTGATAAAATACCTGTATATGGATTTTTTAAGGATTGACCTGGTCCATATACATTCTGGTAACGAAACACGACATATGGAATCCCGATTGCTTCCATGCAAACTCTAACCAAATCTTCTTGAACTTGTTTTGTAATTCCATAGACAGAGGATGGATGTAATTTTGCTGTTTCAGATGTAGGCAATCCGCTAAGTTCACCATTACATTCTGGGCAAGTTGGCTCAAACATTCCCTTTAACATATCAGTCTCAGATCGATTTGTTGGATATACTTTTCCATGGGTATCGCACACATATGCCCCTTCACCATACACTGCTCTAGATGAGGAAATGACAAATTTTTCAATATCATTTTTTTCATTTGCTATAATATCTAAAATATTTGCTGTACCGCAAATATTGGTGTCGGTATATTTCTGCACCTCATACATAGATTGTCCAGTTCCAGTTTCTGCAGCAAGATGTACAATAATATTCTGATCAGCCATTGCTTTTCGAAGTTCTTCCTTATTTCGAACATCCCCCAACTGAAACTCTACACCACTTGGAATTTTTGCCGCTATATCCGTTTGTTCTCCATGAATCTGAGAAGACAAATTATCCATAATTCTTACCAGATAACCTTTTCCCTGTAACTTTCTTGCTAAATTCATGCCTATAAATCCAGCACCACCTGTAATTAATATTTTCTTCAATATACTTCCCCCTAGAATTTTTTATATCCCATTTTACCGAACAAATAATCTTTCACACCAATAAACACATACTTACTGAATTTCTTTTTATCATAGGATACAAGTTCTTCCCAAATGTTCTTTACAACAGCAGGATAAGTTTTTTTTGTTGTTTTATCTTTGTTTTTATGAAGAAGGTAAAGTCGATTTCTACTCATGTAATATACTGATATTTTCGAAACACTTTTTCCTCCTGTTGACGAGTGAACTTTATGCCACATAACTGCTTCTGGGATATATAAAATTTTGATTCCTTTATCAACTGCTCTAAGGCAAAAATCTGTGTCATCATAATATAAGAAATATGCCGGATCCATATAACCAACTTTTTGAAAAACATCTCTATGAATTAGCATACAACAAGTAGGTGCACATTCCACCGCTCTTTTTTTGTTAAAGGCAGGTCCATCAAGTCGATTATACCCATGATGTTGTGGATAACCCATTTCCCAATCAACAAATGCTCCTGCTGACCAGATTACTTTCTTTTTATCATAATAAAATATCTTCGGAATCGTAATAACCGCTCTAGAAGCATCCTTAAGTAAAATATCTAGTATATCCGACTGCATTTCAACATCATTATTTAATAGCAAAATATATTCAAAATCTCGTTTTAAGGCATACTTAATACCAACATTATTTCCATGTGCCACACCAGTATTTTCATTCAATTCAATGAATTTAACCCAAGGAAACTCATCTTTACATGCTTGAACTGATCCATCTGTAGATGCATTATCTACAATAATGACTTCAAAATTTTTGTAAGTAAAATTCTCAATACTTCTCAGTGTCTCATTTTGAAATTTTTTTCCATTATAATTAACCATTACAATTGCAATTTTGCCCATTTGTTCCATTACATCCATCCCATCTATCGCTAACTTTTTCTTCGAAACCAACCAAATTTTCCCATTCTACCAGTTAAAAAATCCACAAATCCCATTAACATATATAGATACTTCTTAAAACGGTCCGTTTCATTCCAAACCGAAACGATGTAATTCCTAATTCGAGGTAATTGTAGTTTTATTACAGGTTCAAGCTTAGGGTATTTTTTATACTTCTTATAAAAATAAAGATAATTTCTTACTATATAATAATAACGTATTGGTGGGTAGTTATAGGATATTATCCCTTTATGTAAGGTTTGATTTCCAAGAAAATGAGTTAATTTAGCCTCAAACAACTTGATAACTTTACCACCTGCAAGAATTACCCGAACACAGTAATCATGATCCACCTCATCAATAAAGAGCTTGTTATCAAAACCTCCGATTTTTTCACAAAAATTAGTATCCATGATACTTCCAGAGGTTATCATCTCATATACATACTGACGCGTTTTTATTTTTTCATCCTCAAAGGCAGGACAGACAACTTTCACATAATCAGGTCGTTCTGTCTCAATATAGGATTTAAGAATATTCAGATTGTTTCCTGTAAAAAAACTATCCTGGTCCATCGTCAAAAGCCACTCATAGTCATCCTTGATTGATCGCTTAACAGCAAGATTCAAGGCGAAGGCAATTCCTTTATTACCACGAAGATTTATATATTGACATTTCTTGTCTTCTTTCACTTTTTGAATTAATTCTCTGTTATAGTTCTCAGAATTATCAATCACATATAACCGATCCAATTCATTTAAATAACTTTTTATATTTGACCAGACATCACAGCTTGGATTATATATAATAATGCAAGCTGTGATGTCTGGTCAAATATAAATAGTTATATTTGACCAGACAATTAAACTGCAAACACAACATCTTCAAGAGATATCACTGGATAATCAACAACTTCAGAAATTTCTTTCTCAATATCATCAAATGCAAATACTGCTGTAACTATGATTGCATCAACAGGTTCTAATTGTTCTTCTAAATCAAATACATCAAGTTCTGAATAGGTTTTTGCTGCATTTTTATCAATGGCGTATTTTACTTGAATATCGGTTCCTCTTAATTCTTCATATAAACGATTACCCATTTCTCCCATTCCATAAATTGCGATCGATTTATAACCCTGATCATGAAAATATTTTGTTAAATCATTTCCCTGTTGTTTTAATAAAAGCCACTGATTTAAAATGTAATAATATGATTTAAACTTATCCACTTTTTCTGCTTTTTCATGTATTATTTTTCCTGAAATACTTGAACTAATTGCTACTCCTGCTGCTGCTCCTGCTACTAATGATAAAATTGCTGTCACTCCCTTATTCATATAAAACCTCTCTTTCACATTCTGATTTTATTTCTTTATTATAGGTTTCAAATATTTGTTTCCCTTACTATCTGACTCCAAAAATTAGCATAATGGCTATTTCTTTTAGTGAAAATTCTTTGTATAACCCGAGTTTGAAAAACTGTACCCAATTATTAGGTTCTCTCATATAGAGGTACAAAATATCGCTTTGTCTTTTTGATAAAAATTTTCCATACTTTGAACGAATTAATTCGCATTTTCCACCATTTACAAGTAGAAAATTGCTTCCTTTTATTCTTGTTTTTTCTTCTTCCGACATGGAGAACCAGTTCATCCAATTGTTACGATTGATTCCAACTGCATTTTTTTCATGCTGCCTATAATACATTAAGGGATATTTATAAAAATATATTTCTCCAAAAATACTGACAACAGAAGAGATGATGGAATCATGAACTAGATTTTTCCTTATTTTTGTGTTTTGTAGGACTTCCAATTTTTCCTTTACCAGCTTATTCATAATAACGGTAGCACCTTGTACAGAATTTAATAACAATAGATTCGCAAAACTTGTTCTATATTTGTGATACCCGCATTGATTCATTAAACTGTCTTTATATTCCTGGAGCGATTTACTACTAATTTCCTCATTTGGGTCATATTCGATTGTTCCTGCTATTGGTTTAAGATTATCATCCACAATGAGGGCTTCTGTATGAACCAGAATAGGAGTATTCGGCTTTTGTTTTTCTTTTATTTGAATAAGCTTTTTTGATTTTTCTACCTTGTTTTTGAACCACACATCATCCTGATCGCAGAACATAATATAATCTCCAGTGCTATACCATAACAATTCAAAAACATTTCTGGTGATACCCAGATTTCCTTTCTCATCTGTGATTAAAAAAATCTGTTCAGGTAATTTCATTTGATATTCTCGAAGTATCTCAACTGTTCTATCCTTTGATCCATCGTCTCGAATATATAATTTCCATCCAGAATCACTCTGTTGCAAAATCGAATCCAATTGTTGTCTAATGTATTT
>CANRGO010000042.1 GCA_947630125.1 uncultured Lachnospiraceae bacterium
TGGAATTATGGAACGTGCCGATAAGGTATTGGTACTATCTGGAGATTTTGGCTGGAGTGATGTTGGAAGTTTTGATGCTTTACGAAATATCTACCCAGCAGATGAAAATGGAAATATTTTGTATGGTCAGCAAATACTGGTTGAAACCAAGAATTGCATTTCCTATTCCAAGAATAAACTAATCTGTGCCCTGGGTGTGGAAGATTTAATTATGGTGGAAGCGGATGATGTGGTTTTGATTTGCCACAAGGATAAAACCCAGGAAATTGGAAAAGTAGTAGAAGAACTAAAAGTGCAAAATAAATCCGAGTATCTTTAGGCAACTGGAAATTTGATGACTAAAATGTTACAATGTGTTAAAATTGTTACAGATTATAGTTTTCAGATATCAGGAGCGAATATGAGATGATCTTTTTCGTACTTTTTATTACTGTGACACCCTTAGTGTTAGGTCATTGTATTCATAAATTCATAGATAAAAATAAAAAAGGAAGCATTTACCAGTACTTACTGGGAGTGTTTTCTTTTCTTTGCTTTTTTCAGGTTTTTCATATGGCGGCAATCAAATTATCATGGAATCTGAATGAATTAACAAGGTATTTTTTTATAGGATTATTTATCGTAGTACTGGTTCTTTTGTTACTGATTCTCGGGAAAAGACTGTTTGATTTAAAAAATATAAAATTATTTTTTAATAAGAAAAGAAACTTTTCAGAAGTACATTTGATTTGGGGATTTGTCATTGTGGTATTTTTGCTTCAGTGTGGAAACTTTTTTCTGTTGCAACCATATCTTCAGGAAGATATTACCAGAGAAACCGTGTTAACCTCCTTACATACCAATACGATTTATCAATATCATCCGTTGACTGGAAAATTATTGACAGTAGGTATGACGCCAATCGGTAAATTAAACAGCCTTCCTATTTTATATAGTGTTCTTATTTCTTTTTTTCGACTGGATGTGAATGAATTTCTATTTCGAGCGATTCCAGTTTGGGTACTTGTTATGAGTTATGCGGCCTGTTATTTGGTGTCGGAATCTTTATTGAAGGAAAGAAAAGAGAAAAAGCTTTATCAGGCAGTCTTTTTACTTTTATTCGGAATTCTCGGTTTGTTTGGAGATTATTCTATCTATTCTATTTTTTACAGAGTTTCACATGAGGCCTGGGCCGGTACAACGATGGTAATTTTTATTCTGCTACCGTTTGTTCTATATGCACTCCTTGAAAAGAAATATTTGGGACTAATGTTTGCGCTAGTTACAAGCGTTTGTGTGGCAAATCCAGGAGAAGGACTTTTTCTGCTTCTTCTTATTATCGTGTTATATGTAATGAGCATAGCGGTGTTGAAAATAGGGGAGGTGATTTTGTGGAAGAAACAAAACAAATCCTGATACAAAATATGGACGTATTGCGAGATAATGGTCAATATTTGGGAATTTTATTACTGGGCTTTTTATTTTATGTTTATTTATATTTTGAAAAGAAGCTAGAGAAACCTGAAAAAATTATGGGATTGCTAGGTTTTTTATCCTTCGTACTTTTGCTAAACCCAGTTTTTGTTTATTTCTATGAAAGACTGATCCCAGATAGTAGCCATTTCATGCATCTTATATTTGTGATACCCCTTGGAATTTTGCTACCACTTTTTATGATGAAGGCGTTAGAACTTGTTGCAGGAAAAAGAAAAAAACAGATG
Source organism: uncultured Lachnospiraceae bacterium (assembly GCA_947630125.1). Classification (GTDB taxonomy): domain Bacteria; phylum Bacillota; class Clostridia; order Lachnospirales; family Lachnospiraceae; genus CANRGO01. The sequence goes on from CANRGO010000042.1 coordinate 1,701, forward strand.
ATGGTACTGGGATTTACATTAATCATCATGTTATCTGGAACAATTTTTCCTTATTATAAAGATTTACAAACAAAACAGATATCTTATGGAATTCCAAAGGATGTGATAGAAGTATTAGATTTCATAGTAGAAGATTTAAATAAATCAAGTACAATGTTGGTTACGCCATCTCTGCTTGGCACAGATGAGATTATGGAAGCTGCCAGAAGTTATGATAGTCGTTTTATTCTTCCCTATGGCAGAGATATTATAGACGGAAGCAGAAGTTACTATATTCATGAATATAATTCACAGCAAATGCAGGATTTGTATAAAAATATGCTGAAATTTGAGGATCACGTGGAAGAGATCTTTGAAATTGCAGAATATGAGCAGTTGCTTTTTGTGGTTTTTCGAGATCAAATCAATGAAAAAAGTGGCGATTGGTATTATCCAAAGGAGGGCGAGAAATTCATATTAACCCAGGAAATAATCATGCAATTATCACTTGAATTTCAAGAAACAGCCAAAGCACAAGGCTTACAATATGGATATGAATTACTTAAGTATGAAGGGCCCTATTTAGTGTTTAAACATCAGAATGTAAAGTAAGAAGAAAGATAAGGTGAATTATGCAGCCTACAGTTAGTGTTGTTGTACCTGTTTATAATGGAGAATTCTATTTGGAAGAAACCATACAAAGTGTTATCAATCAAAGTTTTCAGGACTGGGAATTGCTTCTGATCGATGATTGTTCAAAAGATAATTCGTTGGAAGTGATTCGAAGATTTCAAGAGAAAGATCAACGTATCCGACTTTTGTTGCAGGGAAAAAACCAAGGTGCAGCAGAGGCAAGAAACCGTGGTGTGAGCGAAGCGAAGGGGCGTTTTATTGCATATTTGGATGCGGATGATATCTGGCAGTCTGATAAACTTCAAAAAGAACTTGAGTTTATGAAAAAAATGAATGCAGCATTTGTATTTACAGGCTATGAATTCGCAGATGAGAATGGTAAGGGGAAGGGCAAGGTAGTTCGCGTCCCAAGAACTATTTCTTATAAAGAAGCATTGGTTAACACAACGATTTTTACCTCTACAGTTCTATTTGATACAGAGAAAATATCCAAAGAATTCATTAAGATGCCTCGTATAAAAAGCGAAGATACTGCCTGCTGGTGGAGGATATTAAAAACCGGACTGCTGGCGTATGGACTAGATGAAAACCTTGTATTATATCGAAGACCAAAACAATCCCTGTCTTCAAATAAAGTTGAGGCAGTCAGAAGAATTTGGAATTTATATCGTAACTTTGAAAAACTTGGACTTATTTCAAGCATTCGTTTTACCTTCCACTGGGCGTATCTGGCTGTCGTACGAAGAATAGGATGAAATTTTACAGAGAAAAAACTCTGTGGTATACTACAAATAATGTCAAACAGAATCGTGCCATTATAATATGGTAGAATTGAGGTTATAAGGATGAAACATTTGGAATCAATACGTAGATTAACCCAGTTATTTATGTCGTTAGTTTGTGTGGCTTTTCAGACAGCAGTATATGGGTATTATTGGTATAATTATTATTCACTTGAAATTAAAAATAGTATTAGTGAAGTTTCTTATTGGAATCGAGGAAACTGGCTCATTATCTTTTTGTACGGAGTCATTCTGATTTTGTTTTCAAACCTCTATGGAGGTTTGCGAATTGGTTATCTAAAAAATCTGGATGTGTTTTTTTCTCAGATTTTTGCAACGATTTGTGCCAACGTGGTAACGTATATTCAATGTATCTTATTGGCAATCGGTTTTCTAAACTATAAACCTTTTGTGATTATGACGTTAATAGAGATTTTAGGAATTGGTATCTGGGTCTTTTTTAGCTCGAAATTATATCAGTTTATTTTTGCACCCAGAAAGCTGCTTTTAATCTATGGAAGTCGGGATATCGATGATATTCTGACAAAATTTGCTTCAAGAAAAGACAAATATAAGGTTGAGAAATGCGTGAACATTGATCAGGGCTATGATCATATCAAGCAAGAAATTGAAGGATCATATGATGCAGTTGTATTATGGGATATCCCGACTATGAATCGTAATTATCTCTTGAAATATTGCTATTCAAAACGAAAAAGAATTTATATTATGCCTAAAATTCCAGATGTTATCATTAAGGGAGCTACTCAGCTGCACTTATTTGACACACCTCTTTTATTAACCAGAGAGTATCCACTTTCCGTAGAACAAAGAGTAATGAAACGTTTGATCGACATTGTATGTTCCTTGGGATTAATCATCATTACTGCACCCATTATGTTTGTGACTGCTATTATTATCAAAGCATATGATAAAGGACCAGTTTTATATACGCAGAATCGTTGTACAAAGAACAATTTAGAATTTCGAATTTTAAAATTCCGTAGTATGAGAGTGGATGCTGAAAAAGATGGAATTGCCAGATTGGCTGCACAAAACGATGATCGAATTACCCCGATAGGAAAATTTATCAGAGCCGTTCGAATTGATGAACTTCCTCAATTATTTAATATTTTTATGGGTGATATGTCTTTTATTGGTCCAAGACCAGAAAGACCAGAAATTATTGCTCAGTATCTGGAAAATATGCCAGAGTTTGCATATCGCACAAAAGTAAAAGCAGGCTTAGCTGGTTATGCACAGGTATATGGGAAATACAACACCACGCCATATGATAAATTAAAACTGGATTTGTTTTATATTGAAAATTATTCGATTATTTTGGACTTAAAACTTATGTTACTTACGCTGAAAATATTGTTAAAAGCAGAAAGCACAGAAGGAATCAGTCAAGAGCAAATCACGGCTCTAAAAGGAAAAGATGAGGAAGCCTAGATGAATGAATTAAATCATGGACAGGAGCCTGTAGATTTAAAATTACTTGCACTACGTTTAATGTATCGCATACAAATCCCTTTCTTAGCCTTCTTATTGGGAGCAATGGTTACGGGACTGAGTTATTATGCCATCAATCATGCAAAGCAAATGATTCCGACATTTCAGGTGACAGGAGATTATCAAATCACTTATGCGGAGGAAGCGCCTGGAGTTCAGTATGTTTCTTTTAATGAACCGACCTGGAACACCTTGCTGCAGACAGAGGAGTTTACAGATATTGTGATTTCTACGGTTGCATCAATAACAGGAACCGCATTAGACAGAGAGCAGGTTATAAACTTATATCAACAGGTTCCTATGACGGATGTGAGAATCATGCGTATTTTGACCAAAACAGAAGATGAGAACTTAAGCCTTGCTGTCGCACAGGGTGTTGACATAGCTATGCGTACGTATCCTGATAGACAAAAAGATATTGCAGAAGTGAAAGTTCTTACAGATGCTGATTTGCTAAAAACGATATATGTGGAACAGTATTTAGTAACTGCAACTTTGAGTGGAGGTTTCATCTGCTTCTTTTTTGCACTATTTATCATGATACTTATCATGATTCTGGACAGTAGAATTTATATTCCAAAAACAATAGAACTTCGATATCAAATTCCTGTATTTGGGATGCTTCCAGCTCAGAAGTTTATGAATGAAACAGAGTATCAAAAGACCATAGAATGGAATTTGTTAAAGTCTTATTTTGTGAATGAAAAAGAATGTTCAGATGCAAGGTATTTATGCGCGGCGGACAAGGTTGAAGCCGATGCAATTTCACGGTTTCTTGCAGACACTGGAACGTATCACATATTGGCACCTGTTATGGAGATGGTTGAGGAAATCAGACAGATACCTGAGAATGCTAAGGTAATTTTGTTGGTTCCCTTTGGAGTTCCTCAGGGACCAGTTTTGGAAAGAACAATATCCGTTCTTCGTAATCATCAGATTCAAATTGCTGGGGCATTATTGATAGAAGTAAATCCAAACTTTATGAAACAATATTACGGAAAAAAACATTCCTTTCAATTATCTCAGAAAGGAGTCTTGTCATGACGATTCAAACATTGATTTCTGCTTTACATGCAGATTGGGAGAAATTGATTGAACAGATGAATCTTCAGACGGATGCGATTCTGATCAATCAATGTGATCAGTGTTCCTATATGGAGCGAATAAAAAAGTCCTTTACTATTCAGTGCTATGATATGAAGGAAAGAGGAGTTGGATTAAGTAGAAACAACGCCCTTCTTCGTGCAAAAGCAGATATTATCCTATTTTCTGATGATGATATTCGTTATGCAGATGGATATGGAGAAAAAATCGTTGAGGAATTTCAAAGACATCCAGAAGCAGATATGATTTTTTTCAATTTGGATGTATGTGAAGAAAGAAAAACCTATGAAAACAAGAAATGGAAACGTGTGAGATTATTAGGCAGTGGACGTTATCCAACCTATAGTCTTGCCGTTAGAAGACAGCCGGTACAAAAAGCAAGAATTACCTTTTCTTTGTTTTATGGTGGCGGAGCTATGTTTAGTAATGGAGAAGATAGTCTCTTTATTAAGGATTGTCTGAGAGCAGGACTAAAAGCCTACGCATCCGATGTTACAATTGGAAGAGAAGAGGAAAGAACATCAACCTGGTTTCAAGGTTATCATGAAAAATTCTTCTATGATCGAGGCGTATTATATCATGATTTGTATGGAAAATTGGCAAGGATTTTTGGCTTCCGTTTTGTATACAGCAAAAGAAAGATCATGTGTAAGGAAATACCAGCTAAAAAAGCATACCAACTACTTTTAAAAGGAATACAGGAGCAGAAAATGAGGAGATAAGATTCATGATACTTTATATCGTTGTTTTTGTATCGAGTCTGTGCCTGGCTTATCTGGTTAGAGGGACACAGGGAACTTACAATAGCGTAACAAGACAGCAGATGGTAAATCGTGTCAGCTTAGGCGGGATTTTTTGTCTGCTTTTTACTGTTTCAGCTGCAAGAATTGGGATTGGAAATGACTACTGGCAATATCGGACCTATTTTAATACCATTTATAAAGGCCAAGAAGATACTTTGGAATGGGGCTTTAGTTTTGTAGTAATATGGATGCAGAAGATATTTGGATATGACCAATATCGGCTTATTTTCGCTTTCTTTGCTGGAATTACCATATTCTTTTTTCTAAAAGCCATTTATGATTTGAGTGATTCCTTTTTTCTGAGTTTCTACTTCTTTTTTGCACTTGGAAATTATTTAAACAGTTTTACCACAGTACGTTATTACCTGGTACTTGCGATTGCATTATATTCTATGAAGTTTGTGATAAGGAAAGATTATATACGATTTATTTTCTGGATAGTACTTGCTTCTTTCTTCCATAAATCAGTACTTTTTGTGATTCCAGTCTATATTCTTTGTAGATTACCATGGAAGAAATGGTTTTATGCTTTGCTTCCAGTTGCAGCTCTTTTATTGGCTTTTATGCCAGGCTTATTTCGGGAAATTGTTTTTTTCTTTTATCCGTTTTATGAAGGGGCATTGTTTGATGTACCGCATCTTTCTTATATCAACATTGCAAGATCTTTAGGAACACTTTTCTTAACCTTGCTTTTTTATAAAGTCTCTGTAAAAGAAGATACAAAGTTACAGTTTTACCATCATTTAAATATACTGGCTTTGATTTTATTTACCTGCGCAAGCTATATACCAGAAGTTTCCAGAATCGGTTACTACTTAAATATCAGTCAGATTTTTCTGATTCCTGGAATACTGATACGTATTCCTGAGAAGAAACTGCGTAATTTATTGATGGTAGGAACCATACTTATGTTTGCCCTGTATTTTATTATGTTTTTGAAGAAAGCGGAACAGATTGACATCCGTTTAGTACCATATAGAAGCTGGTTATTTGAGAATATCAGCAATTATTAAATCACAAGTTTATATTGTAGTAGAAATGAGGAAAAAACATGAAATCTTCTCCCCTGTTTTCCATTTTAGTAGTATGTTTAAATCCAGGTGAAAAATTAAATGAAACATTAAAAAGCATAGAAATGCAAAAGGAAACAGATTACGAGATTATCATCAAAGATGGTTTGTCAAAAGATGGATCCCTTGATCACCTTGAAGAAACAGAAAAACTACATATCTATAGACAGAAGGACTCAGGTATCTATGATGCAATGAATCAGGCGGTATCCCTTGCGACAGGAGAATACGTGTATTTTTTAAATTGTGGAGATTATTTTTATGATGAAAATTCTTTGTCTTCTATTAAAATAGCCATAGAAAAAGAACCAGGTAGAGGAATTTATTATGGAAATACCTACTTTCGAAAGGCAGGAACGATTATACATGTACCAAAAATAATCGATGATTTTACCTGTTATCGAAATATTCCCTGCCATCAGGCATGTCTGTTTCAAAGAAGCTTATTTTTGGAAAGGGGATTTGAACTTTCCTATAAAATCAGGGCAGATTATGAATTCTTTTTACGCCAATATTTTTTGAATAAAATAAAGCCAGCCTATGTAGAAACAGTAATAGCAGATTACGAAGGTGGCGGTTATTCTGAAAGCAAAGAAAATAGAAATCGTGATAAAGCAGAACACCGTGAAATTACAGAAAAATATATGTCAAAAAGTCAACTTTTTCGATATCGCTTATTTATGATAGCAACATTACAGATCTTGCGTAAATATATTGCAGAAAGAAGTATGTTCTCTGGAATATATGATAAAATTAAATCTAGATTTTATAAATAAATTTGTTCTTTTTTACGAGAAATGAGGTTGTTATGAAAATATTATGGGTATGCAGCATCATGTTACCAAGAATCGCAAGTTCGCTACAGATGAGCTCCAGTAATAAAGAAGGATGGATAACTGGCTTATCAGATATGATTGTAGAGCAATCAGAAAACAATCTTATAAAACTTGCTGTCTGCTTTCCGGTTCCTTTAAAAAGTGAGTTGTTACAAGGTGAAGTGGATGGAATTTCATATTTCACATTTCATGAAGATACTAGTAAACCTTGGAAGTATGAGGAAACCATAGAAACGGAGCTTGCATTGATTTTGGAAACATATCAACCAGATCTGATTCATGTTTTTGGAACAGAATTTCCACATTCCCTTGCCATGGCAAATGTTGTGGATCAAAACAAGCCTATGTTAGTTGGATTGCAAGGCTTATGTTTTGCCATTGCTCCGCTTTATGCTCTGGGAGTACCAGAAAAAGTTCAAAAACAATTTTTATTTCGTGATTTACTTAAAATGGATAACATACATCTGCAACAAAAGAAATTTTATATAAGAGGAAGACGAGAAAAGGAATTACTTAATAAAATAACACATGTTACTGGTAGAACAGATTTTGACCGAAAAGAAGTATGTTCAGTGAATCCAAGATTAAAATATCATTTCATGAATGAAATTTTAAGACCTGAATTTTATGGATCCAGATGGAGTTATGAAAAGTGTGAGCCTTTCCGAATTTTTATGAGTCAGGGGAATTATCCACTTAAAGGGCTTCACTTTATGTTAGAAGCAATGCCTGCACTTCTTGAAAAATACCCAGAAACAAAACTCTACATTGCGGGAGACAAAATTACAAAATATGAAACTTTAAAAGATAAAATTAAAATAAGTTCTTATGGAAAGTTTCTTCTTCGAAAGATAAAAGAACATAAACTAGAAAGTGCAGTTGTATTTTTAGGTAAACTTGACAGCAAAGAGATGTGTCAGGAGTATTTAAAAGCAAACGTATATCTTAGTGCTTCAACCCTTGAAAATTCGCCTAATTCTGTTGGAGAAGCCATGCTTCTTGGAATGCCAGTTGTGTCCAGTGATGTTGGAGGTGTTCGTAATATGTTAGAGCATCTAGAAGAAGGCTATTTATATCCGGCAGATAACAAAGAAGCCCTAATTGCAGCAGTTGGGAAGGTTTTTGAAATGGGAAAAGGAAGCAGAGAACTTGGAAACCGTGCCAGAGCCCATGCCATGGTTACCCATGATAAACTTGTAAATTATCATAGACTGCTTGATATCTATCACAATTTATTGCAGGAAATGTAGCTACAAAAGAAAGGATTAAACTCCATGAATATAACCTTTGTGTCGAACTATCTAAATCACCATCAGATTCCAGTTTCGAATGTCTTGTATGAAAAGTTAAATCAAGAGTATCATTTTATTCAAATGGAACCCATGGAAGAAGAACGCAAATCTATGGGTTGGCAGATTAATCCTGAGGATTATCCATATTTGCTTGAATACTATAAAGATCCTGAGGCTTGCCAAAAACTCATAGATGAAAGTGATGTTGTGATATTTGGTGGAGTAGAAGAGGAATCCTATATTCAAAATCGCTTACAACAAGGAAAATTATTGATTCGTGCCAGTGAACGTATGTATAAAGAAGGTCAGTGGAAAGCCATATCGCCACGAGGACTTCTGAAGAAATATAAAGACCATACCAGATATCGGAATAAACCAGTGTATCTCTTATGTGCAGGTGCTTATGTGGCTAGTGATTTTCATATTGTAAAAGCATACCCTGAAAAAATGTTTCAGTGGGGATATTTTCCCATATTTCACCCCTTAGATGTGGATAAACTTCTGGCAAAAAAGAGAGAGAATAAAACAATACAGCTTTTATTTACTGGTCGCTTTCTCGATTGGAAACATGGTGAACATGCAATTTTATGCGCAGATTATTTAAATAAAAAGAACTATGACTTTCACCTGACCATGGTGGGGGATGGACCCATGAAGGAAAATCTTTTATTGTTGGTACAAAAACTTGGGTTAAAGGATCGTGTTACATTCTTACCCTTCATGAAGCCAGAAGAAGTACGTCTTCATATGGAAAGAAGCCATATTTATCTCTTTACCAGTGATTATCGTGAGGGTTGGGGAGTTGTACTCAATGAGGCTATGAATAGTTGCTGTGCTGTTGTGGCAAACATTGGAATTGGCGCAGTGCCAACCATATTAAAACCTGGTGTAAATGGATTGATTTATAAGAATCGACATGAAAAACAATTGTTTCATCAGGTTGAAGAACTGATACAAAGGGAAGATTTTAGAGAACAAATAGGAAAAAAAGCTTATGAAACCATAGAAAAAACCTGGAATCCTAAAAACTGTGGAGAAAAACTATGGAAGCTGTGCTATAATCTTTTTCATGGTGTGAAGGAGTTTGAACAAGAGGGTCCTCTTAGTCAGGCAAAACCAATTAGTCCAAGAGGTATGTATCGATTTTTAAACCGACTTGCAGAGCAAGAGAAATAAATGGAGTGTTTAACGATGGATTTTAAAGAACGAATGGTACAAGAACCCTTAATATCAATTATTGTACCAGTTTATAATATGGAGGAATATCTGGAACGCTGTGTGAATAGTATTTTAAAACAGACCTATTCAAATCTGGATATTATTTTAGTAGATGATGGATCAACAGATTCTTCTCTACAGATTTGTAACATGATGCAAGAGTCGGATGCTAGAATTCGGGTATTTCATAAAGAAAATGGTGGTTCTTCTTCCGCAAGAAATCTTGGAATAGCAGAAGCGAAAGGTGAATATTTTGGCTTTGTTGATAGTGATGATTACATTGAAGAGGATATGTACTGGCAACTGATGGAAGGCATTTTACATTATGATCTTAGCATTGCCCAAATTGCCAGAGACGAAATATCGGAAGATGGAAGTATGAGACCCTTTGTCTGCCGACCGCCAGAGACAAATGTTGTTTACAGTAGTGAACAGTTTATGCGTGACTTATTATTGCATATTGGCGATTGTTCCTTTTGTACCAAATTGTTAAAGCGTGATTTATTTTCTGAATTAAAATTTCCAGATGGGGCTTTAAATGAAGATTTTTATCTTTTGATACAGTTTTTACAAAAAGGATTGTCTATTGTATCCCTCCCTTATATTGGGTACCATGTTTTCTATAAAAGTGATAGCAACACCAGAACAACCGATCCGGAAGCATTTTCCAGAGTCTACATAGACATCATTACGAATGCGGATTTAGCCATGAGTATCTGTAAAAAATCATTTCCAAAGTTACGAACTCAAGCCAGTAGATTTGCACTTTTCCAACGCTTGGAATATTTTTTACATATTCCAATTTCCAGAATGCTGTGGAAAGATAAGTTCTATCGTACACAGGTTGGATATTTGCGTTTGCATGGACTTCAAATTTTATTAAATCCTTATTTAACAAGAAAAAATAAGAGTTATTTATATTTGTTTTTATTAGCACCCAAATGGATACGAAAGATTCATAGAGCTAAAATGAAAACCCAGAAATGAGGTATCATAGATTGAAACAACGGATATATATTTGCCATACTTTTTATCATGTGTATATTGCACACTTAAAAGAGTTCTATATGAGAGAATTAGAAAATAGCGGGATGGAATCTGAAGCGGATGTATTATTAAGTACCATGTCAAATGATTTTGGTGATCTTGGTAAGCGCTTGGAAGCTGCAGGTTATTTTCGTAAGGTGCTGCCCTTTCATGAGAAAGAATATTCGAAGTATCCGGAGCTAATGAAGTACAAAAAGGATAGTGGAAATCTTATCCTGAACTTAATAAAACGTATAATCTTTACCAAGAAGTTGGGAAAAAAGACAGAGCCTCTAATTCCCCTTGATTTGAAAGTTTATGATGATATTTATGTGTTTTGCGATTCCGATCCAATCGGGTATTATTTAAATTATAAAAAACTACCATATCATGCAGTCGAAGATGGTTTAAACTGCATCAAAAATTATGATACTGCAAGATTTGATAACCGTGGACATTTTAACTTAAAAGCAAAAATGGCTGAGTGGAATCTCATTTTTATACAAAATGGGTATTCCAAATATTGTATAGATATGGAAGTGAATGATACTTCAGTTTTAACCTACCCTTGTAAAAAGTTCGTAGAATTATCCAGAAAAATTTTGACGGATCGATTAAAAGCGAAGGAAAAAGAGCTATTACTTCAAACCTTCCTGGATGACTATGAGGGTTTGAAAGCACAAATACAAAAACAGGAAAAAGGGCAAAAAAATATTTTGATACTTACAGAACCCTTGTGCACCTTAGATGTAAGAGAACAGATTTTTAAGGATTTAATTGAAACCTATGGAACGCATGCAACAGTATTTATGAAACAACATCCCAGAGACTTACTTCAATATGAAGAAAAGTTTCCGGAAGTAATTCTTCTAAGTAAAAACTTTCCAATGGAAATGTTGAATTTTCTACCTGATATTTCATTTGACCAAGTAATTTCAGTGTTTACAGAACTTGGTGAACTGCAGTTTGGAAAAGAAAAAATCAAGCTGGGAAAAGATTTTATGGACCATTATGAAGAACCTCTCATTCATAGACAAAATGAGCAAATATATTAAAAGACAGAAGGTAAAATAGATGAAATATTTGAAAAAAATTCAATTACTGTTAAATCGAAAACAGAAGCAAGAGATGGTTATGCTTGTTGTTTTAATGTTTGTTGGGGCACTATTGGAAGTTGCAGGAATAGGGTCTTTAGTTCTTGTAGTTAGAGCAGTTATGTTGGAAAATGCAATTCAGGAGAATGAAATGCTTTCTCGTATCTATGAATTCTTACCTTTGCAGAATGAGGAGCAATTTATTATTCTGATTTTGCTGGCTATGATTTTTATATTTGTTGCAAAAAATATTTTCCTATTTTTTAAACAGAAAAAAATGTACGGTTTTGTTTACAAAAATCAATTTGAAACCTCAGAACGACTGATGAAAAATTACATGAGAAGAGATTATGAGTTTTTCTTAAATGCGGATACAACGGTGATTCAAAGAAGTATCACCTCTGATGTAAATAATATGTATGCACTTATTTTGTCACTGTTGCAATTAATGTCAGATTTAGTGATGGCAGTGTTCTTGATTATCAGCCTTATTAGTACAGATTATAAAATGACACTTATGATTGCAATTCTTCTGATTATTACCCTTGGTATCATCAAAAATGTATTTAAGCCAATATTAAAAAAGGCCGGAGAAGATAATCAAAATTATTATAGTGGCTTATTCAAATTAATTTCTCAAACAATGACTGGAATTAAAGAAGTGAAAATTGCTGGAAAAGAACAGTATTTTGTGGACCAGTATGTGAACTGTGGAAAAGGATATGTGGCTGCCGTTCAGAAATATAGTGTTTATAATAATACACCTAGACTTTTGATTGAAACAGTTTTCATTATTGGAATTGTGATCTATCTGATCATACTGAAACTGTCTGGTGTAGAGGTGGTAAATATGATAGGAACACTTACTGCTTTTGTAGGTGCTAGCGTGATCTTGATGCCTTGTGCCAATCGAATTAACAATCATCTAAATAATATGGCCTATTTTGAGCCCTTTTTTATGGGAGTTAATGATAATCTTCAGGATGAAATCAGCCTGGAACATATAGATATGTCTTTTGCGAAAGATACCGACGAAAAACTTCCGCTAAAAGAAGCTCTACATTTAAAAGATGTGAGTTATCGATATCCAAATACAGAAAAATGGATTTTTCATCATGCAGATATGGAGATCCCGATTGGATCCGCGGTAGGTATTGTTGGGTCTTCTGGAAGTGGAAAGACAACGGTTGTAGATATTTTGCTGGGACTTTTAACAATCGAAACTGGTAAGATTTCTGCAGATCATTTTGACATCAAAGAAAATTATCGCTCATGGCTAAAAAATATTGGCTATATTCCACAAATGATTTTTATGTTGGATGATACCATACTAAATAATGTTGCATTTGGGGTACCAAAAGAGCAGATTAGCTTGGAACGTGTATGGTCCTGCTTAAAAGAAGCACAATTGGAGAACTTTGTAAAAAGTTTGCCGGAAGGATTACAAACTGGAATTGGTGAACGTGGAATTCGCCTTTCTGGAGGCCAGAGACAACGTATTGGTATTGCAAGAGCATTGTATAACAATCCGGATATCTTAATTTTAGATGAAGCGACCAGTGCTTTAGACCATGATACAGAAGCTGCAATTATGGAATCCATTAATCATTTTAAAGGGAAAAAGACTTTGATTATTATTGCACATCGTCTCCAAACCATAGAAAAATGCGATATGGTATACCGCATTGAAAATGGAAAGGCAACCCTTGAGAAATCCGGAGTATAAACTATGAAATTAAGTATTATCGTCCCAGTGTATAATATGGCAGCAGATGGAAAACTTGAATTCTGTCTGAATAGTCTTTTGAATCAAACCATAGAAGATTATGAAATTATTGCGGTAGACGATGCATCCACCGATCATTCACTTTCTATATTAAGAGACTATGAAAGAAAGTATCCAAATCGATTTCGTGTCATTGCCTCCCCAGAAAATAGAAAACAGGGTGGAGCTAAAAATCTTGGTATTATGGAAGCAAGGGGAGAATGGATTGGCTTTGTGGATAGTGATGACTGGATATCCCCAAGCATGTATGAAAAATTGATTTCCAAAGCAGAAGAGACTGGAGCAGATGTGGTGGGCTGCGATTATAGCCTTGTAAATCAACATACCATGGAAGTGGGTCAGGTTATTGTAAATAATCTACAAGAACAATGTGGACTACTTACAAAAGAGAAATATCAATCCCTGATATTGAAACCAGGAAGCATGGTGATTAAGATTTATAAACTTGATATGATTAAATCACACATGTTATTTTTTCCTGAACATATTTTTTATGAAGATAACTGTATGGGAGTTTTATGGTTATTGTTTTGCAAACACTTTGAGAGAGTGGATGAGCCTTTATATTATTATTATCAACACGATCAGTCGACGGTACATACCACAACCGTTGACAGAATGAGACATCGTATGCAGGCTATGGATAAACTGTTACATGATAGCAGACACTATGGTTTTTACGAACAATACCCAGAAGAATTGGAATTTCGCTTTGTTGAATTATATCTGGTAAATACACTTTATAGTTATCTTTTGGGAGTGAAACCACTTCAAACAGAATTTGTTAAGGAACTTCTTCAGGGATGTATCTACCAGGTTCCTAATTTTTATGAAAATAAATATTATCAGGAACGAATTCATCCAGAACAAAAAAAACAGATACAAATGCTCTTGAAAAACCCATTTTTGTTTTTGTGGTATTTTAAAACACTCACATTATATCGGAAACTACGCAAAAAGCTACACATCTGAGGTGCCTATGAAGGATTGGAAGTATCGTATCGGTGGAGTATGTCTGGGTTTATTGTTTTTAGTTATTTGCATTGTTTTAATAAACATGAAAAGCATAATTCCACAGGAAAAAAATGAATATGAAATTCTCATGTTTGGGGATAGTATTTTTGGTGAGGTTCGTGATCATACCTCGATTCCAGAAGTTTTAAGTTCGTTAACCAAAAAAACGGTATTTAACGCTGGGATAGGTGGTAGCCTGGCTTCTTATCAGAATGTGGAACTACGAAATGATGCTCCTCAGGATGCTTTATCCTTGGTAGAACTAGTAAAAGCAATTGCAAATAATAACTTTTCCATAGTTGATAGTGAGTATGCCCGAAATACTAAGGTATTTCCATATTTTGAAGAGGTACTTACAGGTTTAAGAAATATTGATTATAAAAAAACGCGCGTTATTTATATCGAACATGGAGTCAACGACTATATGTCAGGGGTTCTCCTTGAAAATGAAAAAGATGATATGGATCCATATACCTATAAAGGTGCTCTTAGAACGGCAATTAAACTTTTAAAAGAAGCAGCTCCAAATGCACAAATTATTTTATGTACACCTACTTACATGGTTTTATATGATGAATTTGGGACCTATCAGACATGTGAAGAAATGGATTTTGGTGGTGGAACTCTCCCTGAATATGTGCAGGCAATGAAGGAAGTAGCCGAGGAGTTTCAAATACAGGTTCTGGATAATTATTATGAATTAGGAGTCAGAGAAAGAACGGTAAGTTTATATACGGTGGATGGACTACATTTAAGCTCCTGGGCTAGAGAAAAAATGGCACAAAATATGTATCAGCAGCTTAAGGAATTAAAGAAACCTTAAGGTTTTAAGTTTTCCTTAAAAATTGCTTTTTTTTACTCTGTATGATAAAATTTCTGTGACTTTACAAGGAGCCTAAATGAGAAAAAACATGAAAATACCTACAATAAAAGAAGTTTTTAATCAATTGAAAGGTCAGTTAACACCAGCTATGAAATCAGCTTTTATAGCTGTTTTTTTCGTTGGTTTAATCAGTCATTTTTTGGTTTTTGTTGGAGACTTCCCAAATCATGATGGATTAAATAGTATGTACTCATCCCAAAATATGATTGCTAGTGGAAGATGGTTTTTGTCTATAGCCTGCGGAATATCTTCTTATTTCACATTGCCATGGATTATCGGCTTGCTTTCCTTATTTTATATTGCTTTAACTGCGGTACTTCTTGTTTCTATTTTAGAAATCAAGCAGTCATTTATTGGATTTTTGGTAGGTGGACTTCTAGTATCATTTCCAGCCTTAACAGCAACCTTTGCTTATATGTTTACTGCCGATGGATATATGTTATCACTTTTTCTCGCTGTGCTTGCTGTATATGTTACCAAACGTTTTTCCTCTGGCTTTCTTTTGGGGGCAATATTTCTCGCTTGTAGCTTGGGTGGATATCAGGCCTATGTCAGCATGGCAATGCTCTTAAGCTTTCACCAGGTTATCCTTCTTTTTCTATCAGAAGATACTAACTTAGGTCAGAAAATCAAAAAGACAGGTTCTTATGTAACCATGGGTGTTTTGGGAATGGGGATTTATCTTCTTGTACAAAAAATCCTACAAGTAATCTTTCAGATTGAATTAAACCAATATCAAGGAATTCATGACGTTACAAACACGTTACAACTTGGGTTGCTGGATAAAATCGGCAAGGTATATTTTGACTTTGCGGCTTTTACAGTTGCACAACGGGTTTTTATGACCAATTGGTTTGTGATTTTATTATATGGGATTCTCGGAATCCTTTGTTTGTTTCAATTTTTTAAGAAGCATAGACATTTTCTGAAGAAACCAGTGTTTTATTTGCTTGTGGTCGTGAGTCTTATTCTGCTTCCACATATTATGAATGGAATTCTATGGATTAGTCCCAATGTGAATTATCACCTAATTATGCGCTATCACTGGATTTTAATACCGATTCTAATGCTTGCCTATTTAGATCAGGAAAAACAAGCGCTTTCTCAATGGGTGCTTTTACTATGTGCATTTGGAATTATCCTTAATTATACTTTGGTAGATAACATTGCCTATGGAAATCTGCAGAAAAAATATCAAAAAACCTATGCCTACTGTCTGCGTCTTGTGGATCGTATGGAGCAGACACAAGGATATTATCAGGGTATTCCTGTATTAATGTATGGTGAAGTAAGTGAAGTGGAATATCCAAATACGGACATCACAACGAAACTCACTGAAAACATCATAGGAATCTCCGGTTCTTTTCTTTTTATTGGTGATCAGAATTATCAAGATTTTATGGAACATTATTTGAATGTAAGCATCAATGTTGTGGAAGATGTGGAAACAAGATTAGCCCTATATAATTCTGAAGAGTATCAGAATTTGGAAATCTTTCCAGCAGCGGATTCCATGAAAGTTGTAGATGGAATCTTAATGATTAAGACAAAATAAATGATGAATAGAATACATGAGGAAAGAAGAGGAAGTATCAATGGCTTTATTATCCGTAATTATCCCATCCTATAATGAAGAAAGTAATATTAAAAACACGGCAAAGGTTTTGACAAGTATCCTGGATAAGGCAAACATCGATTTTGAACTGCTATTTATCAGCGATGGTTCTCAGGATGACACATATGATACCATTTTAGAGGTTGCTGAAGAGAACAAAAGAGTAAAAGGAGCTGAATTTTCTAGAAATTTTGGAAAAGAAGCCACTATTTTTGCTGGTATGGAGCTTGCTCTAGGGGACTGTTGTGTGGTAATTGACTGCGATTTACAGCATCCACCAGAGGTGATACCAGAAATGTATGAGCTTTGGCTGGAAGGATTTGAAGTAATCGAAGGAATGAAAAGTGATAGAGGAAAAGAAGGTCTTTTTCATAAACTTTTCGTAACTTTATTTTATAATACCATGAGTAAACTTATTAAAATTGACATGAATGCATCCAGCGATTTTAAACTTTTAGATCGTAAAGTTATGAATGTTTTATTAGGTTTGACCGAAAAAAATACATTCTTTCGTGCATTGACTTTTTGGGCTGGTTTTAAATCCACAACAGTATCCTATGAAGTAAAAGAAAGACAATTTGGGGAGAGCAAATGGTCCTTTTTCAGTTTGTTTAAATATGCAATTTCAAATACAACGTCTTTTACCACCTTACCACTTCAAATTGTTACGTTTTTGGGAATAGCGTCTATTCTTTTTAGCTTTTTAATTGCCATACAAACGTTGGTTCAATATTTTAGTGGAAAAGCTGTAGAAGGCTTTACCACAGTTATTTTGTTAATCCTAATCATTGGTGGCTTTATCATGTTGAGCCTTGGAATTATCGGACATTATATCGCAAGAATTTATGAAGAAGTTAAGGGGAGACCTAAATATATTATTCGTCAATATACGGACAATATACGAGGAAATGTTATAGGCAAATAGTTAATGTTTGAACTAAAAAAACAAAGCAGAAGGAGAAGCCTCATGAAAACATTAAAAACAAGACAGACCAATATTGAATTGCTTCGAATTCTGGCTATGCTTATGGTAATTATTCTTCATTACCTTGGGAAAGGTGGCTTTTTAACAGCAGAAAGCCTGAAGCAACAACCGCTGTATGCGTTATTGGAAACACTATGTATTGTAGCCGTGAATGTGTACGTACTAATTAGTGGTTATTTCTTAATACAATCGGAGTTCTCCCTTAAAAAACTCCTTCGCTTATGGGCACAGATTTTATTTTATTCTCTCTTGATACCGCCGGTGCTTTCCTTGTTTGGGGTGATCTCTTTTTCGGATAAGACTATCTATGATTTTTTGTTTTACATCTTTCCTGTTTTTATGGAACATTATTGGTTTGCAACTACCTACTTATTTTTATATCTCTTAGCTCCTTTTTTAAACAAAGGAATCAAAGCCTGTACAAAGAAACAACTTCAGTTTTTTCTACTCCTCTTTGTCCTGATTTTTTCAGTAAGTAAATCCATACTTCCTGTAAAACTAGCATTTGATGAAGCTGGCTATGATATCTTCTGGTTTATAACCTTATACCTGACTGCAGCTTATATACGACTTCATGGCATCACCTTTTTGCAAACAAAAGCAAAAAGTATGGGCCTGTATGTTCTTGCAACCCTTACTTCCATTGTTGTAATAGTAGTTTTATATTTTATAAAACAACGTTTTGGAATTATGGGAGATAGAACCACCATGACCTGGAACTACAATCATATCCTTGTATATTTGGCCTCTATCGGTTTATTTACTTTTTTTCTACAGCTACCCAATTTTTCTGGAACTGTAGCCAAAGTGATACTCGTCATATCATCAACCACCTTCGGAGTCTACCTTCTTCATGAGCACATCGAAGTCCGCTACATCTGGATGAAAGGTACCATGGGGACGGTTCTTCTGGTATACATCCTTGGAATTATAGTAGATTTAATCCGCCAGGGAATTTTTTCCTTCGTAGAAAAAAGAATCTTCAAAGGAGGCAATGCAAGAAATGAAGCACTATAAAAAACACAAAGCCATCCTTGAAAACTTCTTGTTTCCACTCCTGTTATTATTACTACCTCTTTGGAATATGAATGTTGGCATCGATTTGGCAGACACCACCTATAGTCTTGCCAATTATGAATATTTTGGAAAAACAGATCAGATGTGGTTTTTCTCCACATTTCTTGCCAATGTAATTGGTTTGGGACTCACAAAATTACCACTGGGAAACACCCTGCTTGGGATGAATTTCTACACCTCGTTATTTATTAGCCTTCTGGCACTTCTTTCTTATTTTTATCTGAAAAAGAAATTCCCAGCACCTCTGGTGTTTTGGGGAGAAGCATGTGCTATCTTTTTAGCCTGGTGTCCAAGCACCATTCTTTATAATTATGCAACTTATTTGTTTGTAACCCTTAGTCTGTTGTTTTTAATGCAGGGGCTTCAAAAACGAAATCGATTTTATTTAGTTCTGGCAGGAGTTTTTTTAGGACTGAATCTGTTTGTTCGTTTCCCAAATGTTACCGAAGTGGGCTTTATTCTAGCTGTTTGGGGCTATGGATTCTTCAAGAAAAGTAAGTTTGTAAAAATATATCAGGACACCTTAGCTTGTTTGGCTGGATATTTGATTGCTGTAACCACAATGTTTGTCACAATATCCTTGTTGTTTGGTGCGAATCAATATATTCAAGCCATCAAAGATTTGTTTTCCATGAATACAGAAGCAGTTTCTTATACACCCCTGTCCATGATTCTTTCGGTTGTAAAAAGTTATATGGAAGGTGGAAAATGGTTCTTGTTTTTACTTGCCGCAGGAGCGTTGGGCGTAGCACTTTTTGCATTAACCCCAAATGCGGTGCGAAAAATTATGTTATTTTTTTACGGAGTCGGCTTATTAATCTACATAAGATGGCTGCAGCAACAGGGCATGTTCGATTTTAACTATCGCTA
>CANRGO010000043.1 GCA_947630125.1 uncultured Lachnospiraceae bacterium
CTGTCTTGAAAATGCTCCTCAGTTCTTAGATGGATATCCAAACGATGGTTCTGTAATCGTTGATCCAGTGAACTTAAAAATTATTGATTACAATACAACACCTACCGCTAAATTATACTTCGGTAAATTAAACGAAGAATATAAAAAAGGTACTGTAGATCCAGAATCTTTTACACAGACCTATGATGAATACATTGCAAAACTTTCAACTGGTCGTGTTCTTGGTATGATCGATCAATGGTGGAATTTTGCTTACAATGTAAACGATGCTTTAAAACAACAGGGACTTGATGCACAGGGTTGTAACTATGTTCCACTTCCAATCACCATCTCTGAAGATGTTAAGAATCAGTGGCATAATTCAGGATCCGTACTTAACGTATCCAGCGGTCTTGCTGTAACAACAAGCTGTGAAGATGTTGATGGAGCTCTTAAATTTGTAAATGATATTTTAGATCAAGATCTTCACAATTTACGTTTCTGGGGTGTTGAAGGCGTAGATTACAATCTATCAGAGACAGGTGAATTTGTTCGTACAGAAGAACAGAGAATGAGCGCTTCTGATACAGCTTACAAAGCATCTAACCTTTGTGTTTATTCATATTTCCCTCAGTATACTGGAACCAGTGATGACGGAATCAACGCAAATAGACCAGATGGTCAGCCAAACGAATTCTATGATTCATTACATCCAGAACTTCAGGAATGTTTTGCAGCATATGGTGCAAAAACTTATGTTGATATGTTAGGAACCAGCCCAAAACCAGGTTCATGGTATCCAATGTGGTCATTCTCTAATTCTTTAAATACCAGCACACCAGGTGGTACAGCTTGGGTTAAGATTGGTGAAGTAAAACATGAATGGCTTCCAAAAATTGTAATGGCTGATGATTATGAAGCAGCTTGGGTAGATTACATGGAAGTATACGAATCTACAGATCCACAGGCTTTCTTAGGCGAAATGCAGGCAGAACTTGACCGCAGAATGGCTGAAGCAGCAAAATTTAACTAAGTATCTATTATAGTAAGAATAAAACTTAAGGCAGGCAGATGTAATGTTTCATCTGCCTGTTTTAAAAAATAGGAGTGAACACGAAATGTCTCTTTTGATGAAGAAAAAAGTAAAAGAAAAAACCAATGAAGTACCCATACAGATTACCTGGAAAGAAATCAAACGGCAGAAAGTTCTTTTATTCTGGTCATTCCTAATTGTGATTTATGGTGTTATTTTTTATTATCTTCCACTAACTGGCTGGGTGATGGCGTTTCAGAATTACAAACCAAAGGATGGGATTTTTCATTCAGAGTTTATTGGACTTGCCAAGTTTCAACAGTTGTTCCATGACGACACCTTTATAAGGGTTATACGAAATACATTGGCCATGGGATTGATCAACCTGGTTGCATCCTTTGTTATGGCTATTGTTTTTGCAATTCTTTTAAATGAATTACGAAACAGACATGGAAAGAAAATAATACAAACTATATCCTATCTTCCCCACTTCTTATCCTGGATTATCGTAACTGGTATTCTTCATGAAGCATTATCAGGAAGTGGAATTATCAATGAATTATTAGTGAAATTTAATTTTATAGAAACTCCAGTTAACTTTTTTGCTCATCCTCAATACTTCTGGCCGATTGTAGCATTTGCTAATATCTGGAAGGAAACAGGATGGAATGCCATCATCTATTTGGCAGCAATTACGGCAATTGATCCTTGTCTCTATGAAGCAGCAGCAATCGATGGAGCAGGTAGATGGGCTCGTATCAAATATGTAACATTACCTGGAATCAAACCAACCATTATTATTCTGCTTTTGATGAATGTTGGAAATGTTCTGAATGCAGGATTTGAAATTCAGTATCTATTAGGAAATGGCCTAGTAAAAAGTGTTTCGGAAACCATTGACATCTATGTCCTAAAATGGGGAATTAGCCAAGGAGACTATGCGATTGGTACCGCGGCAGGTATCTTCAAGAGTCTTGTCAGCATTATTCTGATTGTGATTGCTAATAAGATCGCAAAACACAATGATGAGGAACGTTTATTCTAGCAGGAACAAGAATGCAGATTATTGAAAGGTATGGTTACTGAAATGAAACTATTTAACAAAAATAAGAAAAAAACATCTCTTGGAGACAAGATATTTTATCTCTGTAATGGGATTTTTATGATAGCTTTTGTTGTCATCACATTATATCCAGTATTAAACACACTGGTAATTTCCTTTAATGATGGAACAGATGCACTTCGTGGTGGAATTCACCTTTGGCCAAGAAAATGGTCTATAAAAAATTATCAAACAGTATTAACCAAAGACAACCTGGTTACTGGGGCATATATCACAGTTGCCAGAACAATTATTGGAACACTGCTTGCACTGATTACCAATGCACTTTTAGCATTTATCGTAAGTAGAAAACGTTTCTTGTTTAAGAAACAATTATCCTTATTTTGGGTAGTAACCATGTATGTAAATGGTGGTTTGATTCCGACCTTCCTTCTTTTTAAAGGTCTAGGACTTACCAATAGCTTCGGTGTTTATGTTATCCCAGGTATGTTAAGTGCCTTTAATATGTTAGTTATTCGTACCTTTATGAATGGTATTCCGGATTCCCTCGAAGAGTCAGCCCAGTTAGATGGAGCGGGATATATGACAATCTTTATACGTATTATATCTCCATTATGTAAACCGGTTTATGCGACCGTGGCGTTATTTGTGGCAGTTGGACAGTGGAACTCTTGGTTTGATGCCATGATTTATAATCGTATGAGATCTGATTTAACAACTCTTCAGTATGAACTTATGAAGCTCCTTTCCTCTGTAACCAATCAGGGAGGATCCGTGGAGAATTTAAAAAATGCAGCAGGAGCAGTAACACCAACCTCCGTTCGAGCCGCAGCAACAATCGTTACCATATTACCTATTATTATGCTATATCCGTTTTTACAGAAATATTTCGTGACAGGTATGACACTTGGAGGGGTAAAAGAATAAACGTAAAGCATGGACGCTTTTCTTGTAAATAAGAATTTGTCTCGGTATAATCATAGTAATAAAAGAAAGCAGGTATTTACTATGAGAAGAAGAATATTAAACAGCATACTCCTGTTTGGGTTAGTTCTATTAATTTTAATAGTCGCTCTAACCAAACGGGAGTCTGAACAAAAAAAGAACATAAAGCAATTTACTGTTTTTTATGATGTTCAGGGCGATGAAATTGATGAAGATAATGAAATCAAAAAGAAAATTGCTGAAATTACCGGGGCAGAATGTGAAGAAATTTGGCTGGGATCTCAAACAAAAGATGATGCGATTAATTCCTACATAGCAAGTGGAGAATACACAGATTTTATTGTAGGCGGTCTGGAACTTTATCAGGTTGGTGCTTTGTTACCCATCGATATGTACTGGGATGATTACCCCAATATCAAACAGTATATGAGTGAGGAAGAGTGGAACAGACTGCGCCTGGATGATGGACATATCTATTGGATTCCACAATTTGGAATTGTGAATGGTGAGGATATTGAGACCATACATGAAGGAGAAGCCTTTTGGATTCAGACCAGAGTGTTAAAATGGGCTGGTTATCCCGATGTTCGCACTCTGGATGAGTATTTTGAGTTGATTGGCGATTATTATGAAGCAAATCCAATGCTTGATAATCAAATTCCGAATATTCCCTATACAATTCTTTGTGACGACTGGCGTTATTTTTGTCTGGAGAATCCTCCCCAGTTTTTGGATGGATATCCCAATGATGGAAGTTGTATGGTGGATCCAGTGAATCTTAAAGTCTTAGACTATAATTTTACAGATACAGCAAAGAATTATTTTAAAACATTAAATGAACAATATAAAAAAGGCATTGTTGATCCAGAGTCCTTTACCAGTACTTACGAGGAATATATTGAAAAATTATCCACAGGTGCGGTGCTTGGAATGGTGGATCAGTGGTGGCAGTTTTCTTATAATATTACATCTCCTTTTGAAAAACAGAATTTGGACGAGTTAGGCTGTAATTATGTACCACTGCCTATTACCATAGATCGTTCTATCAAAAATCAATGGCATGTGAAACGCTCCAATGAGCTTGATACTTCCTCAGGTATATCTGTTACCATTTCTTGTCAGGATGTGGAAGGTGCGTTTCAGTTTATCAATGATTTATTGGGAGAAGAAGTGCAGAATCTAAGGTACTGGGGAATTAAAGATGTAGATTATCATGTGGATGAGAATGGTGTTTTTTACAGAACGGATGAACAGAGAGAAAAAAGAAATCTTTCGGATTATTTGGCTTCTCATTTTTGCTCTTATGCATATTTTCCCAGAAGAGAAGGAATTAACGAAGACGGAATCAATATGTTTTCTCCAGAGTATCAATTAGGAGAATTTCAGGCATCTCTTCCAATAGATGTAAAAGAATGTTTTGAAGCTTATGGGGCAAAAACTTATGTAGATATGATTGGAACCAATGAACAACCAGGAGTATGGTACCCAATGTATTCTTATTCAACGTTGTTAACCAATCAAATTCCAGCTGGTGTTGTCTGGAAAGAAATGACAGAAGTGAAACAACAGTGGTTGCCTCAAGTGGTTATGGCAGATAACTTTGATGCTGCATGGGCACAGTATAAAAATGCATATGATGAAACCAATCCAGATGTCTTTTTTGATGATATGCAACTGGAGCTGGAAAGGCGAATCAAGCAGGCAGAATAATCAAAAAAAAAAATGACAGGAAAAAACAAATGGAACAGATAACGAATCCTATTTTAAGGGGTATGTACCCTGACCCTTCTATCTGTGAAGCAGAAGGAAAATACTATTTAATAACTTCTACCTTCACCTATGCACCAGGAGTACCTATTTTTGAAAGTGATGATCTGATTAATTGGCAGCAGATTGGTCATATACTTGAGACAAAAGAACAACTTGATTTGATGGATTTAGAAGTGTCATCTGGAATTTTTGCTTCTACAATTCGCTATCATAAAGGTGTTTTTTATATGATAACAACCAATGCAGGCAGAGGTGGTAACTTCTATGTAAGTGCTACGAATCCAAGAGGACCTTGGTCAGAACCTGTTTTCTTAAAAAATGCTCCAGGAATTGATCCAAGTTTATTTTTTGATGGTGACGATTGTTATTATGTTGGTCAGAGATTTAAAGCAGATGCAAAATATTATGGTGATTGTGAAATTTGGGTTCAAAAATTGGACCTGGAAAAAAAGGAACTGATTGAGGAACCACATGTACTCTGGGATGGAGCAGCTAAAAATGTTGTTTGGCCTGAAGGTCCTCATATGTATAAAAAGGATGACTACTACTATCTGATGATTGCAGAAGGTGGTACAGCCCATGAACATAGTGTTAATGTGGCAAGAAGTAAATCGGTATATGGTCCTTTTGAGTCCTGTAAAAATAACCCACTGCTTACCCACAAACATTTAGGCTTAAACTATCCACTACAATATATTGGACATGCAGACCTTGTTGAAACAAAAGAAGGAAACTGGTTTGCTGTGATGCTTGGGACAAGAATGCATCAGGGAAAAAGTTCCATGGGACGTGAAACCTTTATGGTTCCTGTTGTCTGGGAAGAAGAATGGCCAGTATTTTGTGAAGGTGAAGGAAAGATTTCCTATTCCAAAGAAACCTTTTATGGAATGGGGAAAGAACTTCAAATCATCTGGTCAGATCCTTTGCCCCTTCCTTGCGTTATGCTTCGTGGTATTTTGGATAAAAAATTCAGACAGGTGAAAGAAGGAAGTTTATATTTAGGCCTTCAGAATCAGTCACTTGAAGAACTAAAAACTCCATCTTATGTGGGAGTGCGAGTGGAAGAACATCAATTTCAAATAAAAGTACCGATGACTTTTCTTCCAGAAGAAGGAGAAGAAGCAGGACTGGTATACTACTATAATGCAGATAACTTCTTGAAATTTATGATTACAAAAGAAGAAGGAAATATAATAACAACTGTTATTAAAAGAGAAAAAGAAGTGAATACATGCCTTTTTCAGGAGACTTTAGAGCAGTATAACGGTAACAGCTTGTTAGAGATACAAGCGAGCGCTCACAGCGTAATATGTATCTTTAATGGAAGATCTGTGGCAGAACAGATTGCAATTGACCAATTAACAACCCAGGGAGCTGGTGGTTTTGTTGGTTGTACCATGGGAATCTATGGTTACTCCAAGAATTCAGACTCAGACAATGCAGCAATTTTTGGAAACTTGAACATTCTCTATCCCTAAAGAAACGTCTACCTTATATGTTAAAAATCAGGCTGTCGAATTTCGTCAGCCTGTTTGTTTAGAAGGAGGAAAGAAAGCAAACGTGAAACGTAATAATCCTATTATAAACTCTGATTTTCCAGATCCTGATATTATTCGGGTTGAAGACACCTATTATATGGCAAGTACGACCATGCATTATATGCCGGGTTGTGATATTTTAAGATCCTTTGATCTTATGAACTGGGAATTTGTAACCCATGCTTATGAAACCTTAGCTGAGAATGAAGCCTATCAGCTAGCAAATGAAAAAGAGGCTTATGGAAAAGGAATGTGGGCACCTTCTTTTTGCTTTCATAATGGCACCTTCTATATCACGTTTACCTCCAATGATTTGCAAAAAACCATACTTTTAACTAGTCAAAATATAGAGAAAGAGTGGATGAAATCAGAAATCGAAGGCTTTTTTTATGATGGAAGTTTGTTTTTTGATGATGATGAAAAAGTCTATATGGTACATGGTCAGGGCGTTCTTTATGTAACAGAACTGGAAAGAGATTTATCAAAAGCCAAGGAAAATGGATTGCATCGCGTGATTGTAAAAGATCAGGAAGGAATCCCACTTGGATATGAAGGTTCTCATTTGTATAAGAAAGACGGATTCTACTATCTGTTTACCTGTCACTTTTTGAAAAATAGTTGGAAAACTCAGGATTATTTTGTTTCGGAATCTTTGGAAAAGGAATTTCTGGGTGGTTGCCTGATTGATGACAATATGGACTATCGAAAGTATGGAGTTGCCCAAGGTGGGATTGTTGATACGCCAGAGGGAGACTGGTATTGCTTTATGTTTCAAGATCGGGGAGCTCTTGGAAGAGCACCGGTTATTATGCCCCTCTCTTTTTTAAATGGAATACCTGTAGTTGGAGAAAAAGTAGCTAAATATTTACAAATTCCTTCCACAAGACCAGAACATCATTACAATCTTTTAAATGGAGATGACAATTTTCATTATGAATTAAACAATAAGGGTCGTTATTTATTAAAACCTTGGTGGCAGTTTAATCATAATCCAGACTGGGATCTCATATCCTTTCAAAAGAAAGAAAATACCCTTAGCTTAATGACAAAAACCTGCTCCAGCAATTTAGTGTTTGCGAAAAACACCTTAACCCAACGCTGTACAGGGCCGGTCAGCAGCGCAATAGTTACAGTGGATGGAACCCATATGAAAGAGGGCGACCTGGCTGGGATATCTGCTTTTATTGGTTGTTATGGAGCCATAGCTCTTGGGAAAGATCAGAATGGATATTATCTTAGTATGTTTGCAAGAGTGGCCAGTGATTCTTCTGTTTTTGGTGATTTTGCTTACACCGAGGAGCCAACAGAGTATGAAAGAATCCAGATTTCAAGCCCAGTTGCTCGCCTAAAGGTCGTTACTTATTTTTCGGATCATGAAGATATGGCAGAGTTTTACATAGAAGAGGAGAATGGAAATCTTAGACAACTGGGAATATCTCACCCCTTATATTTCAAAATGGATTTTTTCACAGGATGTCGATTTGGATTGTTCTATTTTTCCAGACAACAGGCAGGAGGACGAGCTGATTTTACGAAGTTTCGTTATCAGGATCACAAGTAAAGCACAAAAGGAGTTTATATAATATGTTAAAGAACGGCAAGAAACAAGCGTATAATCCCTATTTACCTTCTTGGGAGTATGTACCAGATGGAGAACCTTATGTATTTGGAGACCGGGTTTATGTGTATGGGTCTCATGATTACTACAACGGACCAGTGTTCTGTCCAGGAGATTATGTATGTTGGTCAGCACCAGTAGATGATCTTGGAAACTGGAAAATGGAAGGAACAATTTATAAAAAAACAGATGATCCTGAGAACCCACATGGAAAAATGTGTTTGTATGCACCAGATGTGACACAAGGCCCAGATGGCAGATATTATCTGTATTATGTACTGGATAAAATCTCAGTGGTTTCTGTAGCAGTCTGCGATAGTCCTTGTGGAACTTTTGAATTTTATGGATATGTGAAATATCAAGATGGAACAAGACTTGGTGAGGGAGCACAGGATGAACCACAATTCGACCCAGGTGTTTTAACAGAAGGAACGAAAACCTATCTTTATACAGGATTCGCTGCACCAGGTGATGAAAGCAGACATGGTGCAATGGTTACTGTTCTAAAGGAAGATATGTTAACCATAGAAGAAGCTCCAAGATTTGTGATTCCAAGCAAATCCTATGGTGAGGGAACCGGCTTTGAAGGTTTTGAATTTTTTGAAGCACCTTCCATTCGAAAATATGGGAGTATGTATATCTTAATTTATTCCTCTGTGCAAATGCATGAACTTTGTTATGCATATAGTAAAAATCCCTGTGAAGGATTTAGCTATGGTGGGATTATAGTGAGCAATACCGACTTACACGTGGATAACTATAAACCTGCTTTGATGCCAACGGCATACGGTGCAAATAATCATGGCAGCATCATTGAAATTCAGAACCAGTGGTATATTTTTTACCATAGACATACCAATAATTCCTGGTATAGTCGTCAAGGCTGTGCAGAAAAAATTGAATTTCTGGATGAGAAAACAATCAAGCAGGTAGAAATCACTTCCTGTGGTTTGAATCAGGGACCATTAATTGGAAAAGGAGAATACCCAACCTATATTGCCTGTAATCTTTTTACCAAAGAAGCAGCAGTTTATCTTGGTAGTGAAAAATTTCCAAGAATTAAACAGGACGGTAGAGATGGGGATACCGACCCAGCCTATATCAGCAATATTACAGACGGTGCCACCATTGGCTTTAAATATTTTTCTATGGAAAACGTCACCCGCATTGGTATTAAGATTCGAGGATATGCAAAAGGTGTTTTTCATGTAAAAACCGGCTGGGATCAAAAGGCTTTGGTATCCATACCAGTAGCATTTAGCAATGTATGGGAGGATTATCAGGTAGATATCGTGCCAATCACAGGAGAATATGCTCTTTATTTTACCTTTGAAGGAACGGGAAGTGCAGACTTTTATTCATTTTCAATGGAGTAAGCGACAGGGGGATTATCAATGACTAGTAAAAAAATGGGACGGGTTGAAAAAACAAAGAAAGTAAAAAAACAGGTAACGAAAAAAGTTCGGCAAAAAAAAGAAGCAGATTCAGTCAAGTGGTTTCATAGCATACGAATTAAATTAATTTCAGCATTTATGTTGCTTGTGGTATTGTTGGTAGTTTTAGGTACTTTTTCCTATCAGAAGGCGGCGCAGGGGATTATACAAAATTACGAAGGAGCCATGAATTCTTCTTTAAATCTAATGCTGCGTTACTTTGAAACAGTTAGTTTATCAGCAGAAGCCAAAAATCTTCAAATAACTAGAAATACTGCTTTGAAAAAATATTATGCCGGTCTTTATGCAGAAGATTTAATCGAGCAGAAAAAGGTTTTTACAGAAGTATCTTCTCAAGCCTATGCAACCGCTATGACAGAGAAAAATATCAGCGAAATCTATGTGTTAACAGAGAGTGGAAAACCAATAGGAGCAATTAATAATCTGCTACCAGCAGATACTTATCAGTTGTTTGCTGCATCAGAGGAATTTAAACTGTTAGAAAATCTGGGAGATCAGGAAACCATCTGGCTAGGCTTCCATCAGGGTCTTGATGTTCCAGCAGAGAAAAAACTGGATTCTTATGGGATTTACTGTGTGAGAAGATTATTTGATCAATATGATAAGGCTGTTGGCTATGTAATCGTAGATTTATCAAAAGAATTTATCACAGATACTCTAAAAACCAGTGAACTTCCAGAAGGCAGCATGGCAGTTTTTCAGACAAAAGATGGTCGAAATCTTTTTGATGGAGAATACGATGAAGCAATGCTGGATGAAATAACACTCAAAAAAGCAGACCTGACCAATGGAAATGGATATATCAATTATCAGGGAAATCAGTATCTACTCTTAGAGCGTGAAGTTGCAGAAGTACAAGGGAAAATAATTACCTTAATACCAAGATCGGCTATCATCGAACAAGCACAGGTTGTTAAGAATACCACCATGATTCTGGTGGTACTTGGAGGCTTAATTGGAATAGGCTTAGCCATACTGTTATCCAAAGAAATTGGAAAAGAAATAAAAAAAGTAAATGATGTCCTAAAGAAAAGTGCAAAAGGAGATCTCACCAGTTTAGTAGCAGTACGTGGAAAAGATGAGTTCAGACTTCTTGGAAACTGTGTGAATGATATGATTGTTGAGATTAAAGAAATGATAGAGCGTGTACAGTTGTCCAGTGGTAAGATTGCTGTTTCTTCTGGTTATATGAAGACGGTATCCGTTGAACTAATGGAAGCTAGTGACGGAATTCATCATGCCTCTCACGAAATTAGTTGTGGAATGAGTCAGCAATCAGAAGACACCATGAATTGTGTGGAAGAAATGAACGAACTTGCGGTTCTGATTTCCAATGTAAATGATGCAATCGGGTTAATGAATCAGGTATTAACAAAAGCTGATCAACTTTCTTTTCAGGGAATTGATGTGGTGAATCAATTGTGCCAAAGAGAGAAGGCAACTGTTTCCATAACAAATAGGGTAATTACTAACGTAGAACAACTTGAGGTGAATTCCAGAGAAATTAGTGAATTTATTGAAATCATTAATGCCATTGCAGAAAGCACAAATCTGTTGTCTTTAAATGCTTCTATTGAAGCTGCCAGAGCAGGAGAAGCGGGACGTGGATTCTCTGTTGTTGCAGATGAAATTCGAAAATTAGCATCTCAATCAGAACAGGCTGCTTCAGAAATCAGTTCCATTATTTCTCGTATGAAGAAGGAAACAGTGGATACTGTAGATAGCGTGAGACAGGCAAAAGACGCTATGGAGAGTCAGGAAAAAACCTTGAATGAGACAGTAAAAATGTTCCAGGGAATGAATCAGGAAATCATGTCTCTTGCGGATCATATGAATCAGATTCACGGAAAGATGGAAAACATGGATCACTCCAAAGAAGAAATGCTAGGAAGTATCCAAAATATATCAGCAGCTGCAGAAGAAACCGAAAGTGCGGCTGGACAATTGGAAGAAAACGTTGCAAATCAAATGGCAATTGCCAAGAAAATTGAAGAAGCAGCAGAAGATTTAAACAAAGAATATGAAGAAATGGAACGTATGGTAAATCGATTTACCATTTAGGTGAACAAAGATGAATCAAAAACAATATCGCAATGTTTTTTTAGAAGCAGGATACGGGGCAGAAGAAATTGAAAAACGAGTAGAAGACACTTTCTGGCAAATTTTTTACGGACCAGATAAGTTTTATTATGAAAATGAAGATGGAACTGGCTATGTCATGGACACCGGTAATTATGATGTAAGAACGGAAGGTATGTCTTATGCTATGATGATGTGTGTGCAACTTGGTAAAAAGAAGGAATTTGATGCACTTTGGAAATGGGCAAGAACCTATATGTACATGGAAGAAGGCGTAAACAAAGGATACTTTGCATGGAGCGTTCATCCAGATGGACGAAAAAATTCCTATGGTCCTGCTCCTGATGGAGAAGAATTCTTTGCCTTGGATTTATTTTTTGCAGCTCATCGCTTTGGGGATGGGGAGGGTATTTTTAACTATTCCAAAGAAGCAAAAGACCTACTTGTAACCTGTGTTCATAAAGGAGAAGATGGGGTAGGATTTGCAATGTGGAATCCAGAAAATTATCTGATCCGCTTTATTCCTGATCGTGAGTTCACTGATCCCTCTTATCATTTGCCACATTTTTATCAGCTCTTTTCTATGTGGGCTTATGAGGAAGACCAAGAATTTTGGAAGATAGCCACTGAAAAAAGTAGAGAATACCTTAAAAAAGCCTGCCATCCAGTTACAGGACTAAGTGCGGAATATAGTACGTTTTCTGGCGAACCTTATTATCTGGAACAGGAAATCTTTGGCCGTCACGACTGGTATTTTAGTGATGCTTATCGAACCATCGCAAATGTTGCACTAGACTACGAGTGGTTTATGAAGGATACAGAAGAGGGAAGCTGGCACAAGGAAACAACAGAAAACCTTCAAAAATTCTTCTGTGAAACTGTAGCAGATAAGCCAAGAGCTATTTATACCATAGATGGACAGCTTGCCGGTGAAGAAGCCCTTCATCCAGTAGCCATCACTGCTACCAATGCCCAGGCTTCACTTGCGGCAGGTGGACCTTATGCTCTTGACTGCGTAAAAGAATTTTGGAACACCCCTCTTCGTACCGGAGACAGAAGATACTACGATAACTGTTTGTACCTGTTTGCTATGTTGGCACTTAGTGGAAAGTATCGAATTTGGTAGGAGCAGAAGCAATTAATCCCGAGTGTTTATATGCGAAAGTTTCGGCTGAAACTAAAACTAAAAACAATTGTAGTTGGACAATTATGAGGTTGATTGAATGAAATTGTCCAAAAAACAAAGAAACTACAAATTGAAATACAAAAAACCAGCTAAAATGGCTGGTTTTTTGTATGAAATCCAACAAAATAAGTAGTCTACAAAATGTAAGTCTAAAAAATTACGAGAATTTTGGACAATTATATTAAAAAGTATCCAAATTGTCCAACTACAAATATCAAAAGTAAAATATCAGACGAGGAAATGAAAAAAATTCCAAAAAGAACTAAAGATTCTTTCAAATAATCCGATAGACATTGTAACGATAGAAAATCCAGGGAAGGAGGAGTCTATTATGCGTATAGAAGCATTTAACCAGGTTCAACAGTTATACAACAGTAATAAAACTACCAAGAATCAAAAAACCGACAAACCAGCATTTACCGATCAATTACAGATTTCCAGTATTGGAAAGGATATCCAGACTGCGAAACAGGCGGTAATTCAAAGCCCTGACATAAGAGAGAATGTAACAGCTCCCCTGAAGCAGGCAATTCAGAGTGGAACATATTCTGTGAATGGACAACAGTTTGCAGATAAACTTCTGGAAAAGTATTATGATACACAGGCTTAATGTGAAGAAACCACAGAAGCCTGTGTAAAAAAATCAAAGAAATGAGGGAAATCCAGTGGCTAGTTTAGTGGAAAATCTAATTGATGTTTTGAATAAGGAAAATTCAGAATACAAGATTTTACTGGATTTATCATTGCAGAAAACAGCGATTATCGTCAGAGGCGATCATCAGGAATTAACAAAAATCACGGATGAAGAGCAACGCGTTGTAAGTAGAATGAACCTTTTGTCCCTGCAGAGACAGGAAACGATGAAAGACATTGCCAACGTATTAAACAAGGATGTTGAACAACTGAAACTTAAAGGTTTGATTGAGCTTCTATCTCAAAGACCCAAGGAGCAGCAAATGCTTGCAAAAGCATTTGATGGATTAAGTGATACCGTCCATCATGTAGCAAGGGTAAATGACCAAAATAGAGAGCTACTTAAAAATGCTCTGGAAATGGTTGAGTTTGATATGAATCTTTTTCAATCTATGAAAACGGCACCGGAGACAGCAAATTATAACAAAGGAGCTTATAACACGGGAAGTGTTATGGGAGTTCCAGCTGGTGGATTCGATGCCAAACAATAAAACATCTAGATACGAGGTGATCCTATGCCATTAATGGGTAGCATTTATGTTGGCGCGTCAGGTCTTCAGACTAGTCAGAATACATTAAACACAACAGCACATAATTTATCCAATATGGATACTACAGGGTATGTAAGGCAACAGGCTCTTCTTGGGACTAAAACTTATAATACCCTATCTGTGAATGCGTCAGCTGTATCAAATCAGCAGGTAGGTCTGGGCGTATACTATTCCAAAGTTAGACAAGTTAGAGACGAATTTTTAGATATCACGTACCGAAAAGAATCCGGTAGAAGTTCTTTTTATGAAACATCTTCAGATGCGCTTAGCGAAGTTGAAACGTTGCTTGGTGAATTTGATGGTGCTACATTTCAAGGCTCCATGGAGGATTTTTGGGAATCCATACAGGAATTATCCAAAGACCCTTCCAGTACCGTCGTTCAGGGTCTTTTTGTGCAACGCGCATCGGCTTTTATAGAGAGTGCACAGGCTGTTTATAAAGGTTTATCGGATTACCAGGACAATTTGAATCTACAGGTTGAGAATAAAGTAAATGAAATCAATACCATTGGAAAGCAGATTCAAACCTTAAACAATCAAATATTAGAAATCGAAGTAGGTGGAACAGAAACAGCCAACGATTTACGAGATCAGAGAAATCGCTTGCTAGATGAATTATCCACTTTAGCAAACATTACATATAAAACAGATTTGGAAGGAAATATAACGGTAAAGTTAGAAGGAGAACCCTTCGTAACAGCTCAGGACGTATATGAAATTGGGATTTTTACCGACGATGCAACAGGGTTCCACACGCCATTCTGGAAGCAAAATGCAACTTACACAGTAAACAGTGCCGGTGACAGAATTTATGATATTACCAATGCAAAAGTATTTGATATGACAAAAACCATATCCACGGAACTGGATTCTGATGTGGGAGGGTTGAAAGCAACCGTACTTGCCAGAGGTGATCGCAGAGCAAATTATACAGATCTTTTAAATAAAGATATTTACGATAAAGACATTTCCCAGTCCATTGTTATGAATGTTCAGGCAGAATTTGATCAATTGGTTCATGGGGTTGTTACAAAGGTAAATGAAATTCTTGCTGACGCCTCAGATTACACCACGGGCTATTTGTGTAATGAAGATGGAAGCCCAATGCAACTATTTACAAAAATTGCATCCGATGGCTATGTTCCAGATATAACTGAGCCAAGTGGCTTTCGTTATGTGGATGAAAATACCGCGGACAGATATGCAACCGAAACCCTTTATAGCATTCCAAATCTTCAGATTAATGGGGAACTTTTAAAACAACCCAGTAAATTATCTTTTATAAAAGAAGATGATTCCGTAGATTATAATGTTGCAAAACAATTGAAAGCTGCATTTGAAGAAGAAATCTATACCTTAAATCCAAATGTACAGACCAAAAGTAATCTGGTTGACTATTACTCCAATCTGGTTTCTCAGGTAGCGAATTCAGGTTCGGTATTCCGTAGTGTTTCTACCAATCAAAAAGCGACAGTTTCTTCAACTGATGCAGCCAGAGAGCAAATAATTGGCGTATCTCAGGATGAGGAATTAACCAATATGATTAAATTTCAGAATGCATATAACGCAGCCAGTCGTTACATTAACGTAGTTGATGAAATGCTGGAACATCTGGTGAATTCACTGGGTGCATAATAAAAGGAGGTGAGTTCTTTGCCATCACAATTTTTTGGATTAAATATTGCCTATTCAGGCTTAACAGCATCCAATGCTGCCTTGAATACAACAGGAAATAATATCTCAAATGTAGAAACAGAAGGATATAGCAGACAAAAAGTAACACAACAGGCTTATGATGCCCTAAGAACCTTTACTACCTATGGTTGTGCAGGAGCTGGTGTAGATACCATCGCGATCGAGCGAATCCGAGATGAATTCTATGATGTAAAATACTGGAATAACAATGCCAGCCTTGGGGAATATGATGTAAAACAGTATTATATGAATCAAATTGAAACATACTTTACAGATGACGATAAATTAGAAGGCTTTAATACCATTTTTAATAAAATGATGAATGCCCTTTCGGAAGTGAAGAAGAATGCAGGAGATGATACAACAAAGACTCAGTTTATTGGATTTGCAAATAATCTGACAGAATATTTTAATTCCATGTCAGCAAATCTGGAAGAAATTCAGAAAGACATAAATTCAGAAATTAAAAATAAAGTGGATGAAGTCAATACCTTAGGGGAACAGATTGCGGCTTTAAATAAGCAAATCAATGTCATTGAATTAACTGGCAGTATAGCCAATGAATTACGGGATAAGAGAGCTCTGTTAGTGGATCAGCTTTCCTTGGTTACCAATGTAGAAACAGAAGAAATACCAGTAACAGACAGTAATAATGCAGATCGTGAAACGGGTGCCACAAGATTTCGTGTTACCATAGCCGGTGGACAGACACTGGTAGATGACCAGTCATTTAATACCTTGGTCTGTGAAGCAAGAGAATCTTATGAAAAAGTAAATCAGTCAGATGCCAATGGACTTTATGATATCAAGTGGACTCATGGGACTGAGTTTGGCATGTATGGAAATACCATTGGAGGTCAGCTTGGTGCCTTAATTGCAATGCGAGACGGAAATAACAATGAGAATTTTAATGGAACAGTAACCAATCTGGATATACCACTAAACACCATTACAGTACAGGTAGATGACAGCTTTTTAAAAGATATGAATAAATGCACTTTATCGGATAGTGGTGGAGTTATTTCGGTTGGTAATCAACGCTTTCATTATGACAGCTTTGTTTTTGACCAGGCAACTAGCAGTTACACATTTACCTTAAATCCTACCAAAAGTGAAAACATCTTATCTGTATCTAGATTGGGGAAGGTAGCTCAGGTAGGGAATGCAGTTGATTTTCAGGGAATTCCCTATTACCAGGAACAAATGAATGAATGGGCAAGAACCTATGCCGCTGCATTTAATGGACTTTTGACACAAACAGGTAGTGCGGATGGTTATGGAAATGCGGGTAGTATTCTTTTTACCGCCAATAAGGCAACCAGTACAGATCAATATCAGTTTACAACAGCATATAACGACCCAGCAGGGGTAAGCAGTACTGACGACAGTTATTATCGATTGACAGCGAAGAATTTTGCAATCTCTACAGATTTAATTAAAGACGCTGGGAAATTAGCAACCCATACAGATGCTACCCAGGGACAGGATGCTTATGATATTATTACAGACCTGATTGACCTGGCAACCAATAAAGAATTAATGACATTTCGAGGAAGTTCTGCAGGAGAATTTCTCCAGAGTATGTTGTCAGATATTGCATTAAATGGAAATCGAGCACAAACCTTTTTTACCAATTATAAAAACATTGGAGATGCCATTGCAAAACAAAGAAGTTCTATTTCTGGTGTTGATCAGGATGAGGAAGCTTTAAATCTTGTAAAATATCAGAATTCCTACAATCTGGCTTCCAAAATGATACAGGTTATGTCGGAAATTTACGACCGATTGATTTTACAGACTGGAGTATAAGTATGAGAATAACCAATAAAATAATGCAAAACAATTCCTTGAATAATATCAATAATAATAAGGTTTTGCAGGATAATCTGAACACCCAGATAATCACAAAAAAAAAGATAACAAGACCTTCTGATGACCCGGTTGTTGCAATCAGAGCACTGAGACTTCGGACAAATGTAAGCGAAGTTACCCAGTATTATGAAAAAAATGTTCCAGATGCAAAAAGTTGGTTAAGTGTTACAGAAGAAGCCATCAATACAACAACTGATGTAATTACAGACATGCAAAAGCAGTTTACAAAAGGTTCCAATGGAGATTTGACAACCACAGATCGAAAGACAATTTTGGAACAATTGAAAGCGCTTCGAGATGAAGTGTACGCTACTGGTGATGCGGATTATGCTGGTAGAAGTGTTTTTACTGGATATCGTACGGACAGTAAACTAAGCTTTCAAGGTGCAACAACAGAATTATATCGAGTAACGGAACAATTGACGACCAAGTCCTTAGAGTCTATTGCTTATGTGGATAAAGGAGATGTAGGAACCTTAAATTCCTCAAATCTCAGCACAACGGCTATATCGGAGCAAGATGTAGAAGCTTCTGATGTGTATCGGATTCGTTTGGCTTATAATGATTTAGATCAAGGCGCAGGAGTAACGGCACCTAGTATTA
This sequence comes from uncultured Lachnospiraceae bacterium, assembly GCA_947630125.1. Classification (GTDB taxonomy): domain Bacteria; phylum Bacillota; class Clostridia; order Lachnospirales; family Lachnospiraceae; genus CANRGO01. The sequence goes on from CANRGO010000043.1 coordinate 18,080, forward strand.
GTTATTATGATACAACCGGAACCTTAATTACGGTTACGCCAACCATTGTATCAGAATTTGATACCGTGACGAACGCCTATACAGATGTAGCGCCAGGTGGGGCAAACTATATTCCGGAAACTGGAGAAGTGATTTTAGACGAAGCTTTATATCTTGCAATTTCAGCGGCAAAGGATGATCCAGCTACTGCAGTCAATGAAGGGGAAATTCGTATTGCCTATGATAAGTCTAGGTGGGCAGAGGGTGACTTAAAACCGGAACATTATTTTGCCTGCACAAAAGATCCTCTTGGAACACCAGTGATATATAATCCTGACTACCTGACTGGAACAGCAGAAAAACAAGTGATAAAATATGATGTTGGTTATAATCAGTCCTTACAGGTAAATACCACAGCCGACGAATGTTTTACCCATGACGTTGGACGTGATGTGGAGGAAATGGTTCGAGTTATCGAAGAAGTGGATCAGTTGGAAAGTCTTTCGGATGAACTAACGAAATTAATGGAAGGTTTATCGGAAACAGATGCATCTTATGCAACTGTAAAGGGGAATCTTGCAACTGTGAATAAAGCGCTAACACTTGCCACAGATAAAATGCAGAAAATGTTTGAAAATGGAATTACAAAAATGCAAGATCATTTGGATCAAACGAACCTTGCTCTTACCAATATGGGAACCAGAAGTGCCAGACTGGAAATGACAGAAAGCAGACTACAGGCACAGCAGACCAACTATAAAACCCTGCAAAGCCAGAATGAAGATGCGGACATTACGGAAGTTGCCATACAACTTTCCAGTGCGGAGTTATCGTATCAGGCGGCGTTGCTTGCAACGGGTAAAATAGCACAGACAACCTTGCTTGATTATATTTAAAAAATATGTTCTAATTTATTAAGGAAAACAAAAATAAGAAAGGATTGGGTATCTTTATGATAATCAATACAAGAATTTTTGGAGAAATAGAAATTGAAGACAGTAAAATTATTACGTTTGTCAATGGAATTGTTGGTTTTCCGGAATTAACAGAATTTGCCCTGGTACATAATGAAGAAAAAGGAAAGAGCAGCAATGTGAAGTGGCTTCAGTCTATTCAGGAAACTACCTTTGCACTACCTGTGATTGACCCACTTGTGGTATTCCCAGAGTATAATCCGAAAGTGGATGATGATCTTTTGAAGTCACTCGGAACATTTACCCCAGACGAAATTTTAGTTCTGGTAACACTTACTGTTCCAAATGTGATTGAAGAAATGAGTGTGAATTTAAAAGCACCCATCGTAATCAGTGCAGCAAATAAAAAGGCCTGTCAGGTAATTGCAGAAGGTGATGACTACTCAGTAAAATATAAAATTCACCATATTTTACAGGCATTTAAGAATGCGAACTAAAAAACAAGCATGATATAAATGCGGAGAGGAGTTAAGGATGCTGGCGTTATCAAGAAAAAAAGGTGAAGCCCTTGTGATCAACAACAATATTGAAATAACAATACTGGAAATCAAAGGTGATCAGGTGAAAATTGGTATCTCGGCCCCGAAAGAGGTTCCGGTTTATCGAAAAGAGGTATATTTACAGATTCAGGAAGCTAACAAAGAGGCGATGACAGCAGATAGTCTTGCTGGTTTAAAGGATTTCTTTTAATTTTATAAGAAAGATTACAAAAATGTTTATGGTTCGCTATAAACATTTTTTTTAGTTTCACCGATATAGTCTCTAGAAGACTATGTCTCAAAGAGATATCAATCAGTCACTTTTTATATTACTATTAGGTCAATAGCTTATTAAAACATGTAAATTCACACGGAGGTGAAGCAAATGGCATTAGAACCAATCAGCAGTGTAATGACATATCAGGCTCAGTCTTTACACCAAACAACGCAATTACCTAAAATTCCTGCTGTTAACAAGGAAGTTATATCCCAGGAAGTAACACAACCTGTTGATCACACCACAGCAGTTGTAAAGACGGTGGAAGAGAAACAGGCTGATGATAGTCAGAACGGTCAAAATTCGGGGCAGAATCAACAATTGCCAAATCAAGAGCAGATTAAAAAGGCAGTAGAACAGATGAACCGTAAAATGATGAATTCCGAAGTCCTATTTGGAATTCATGAAGAAACGAATCGAGTAACCATTAAAATAGTAGACAAAGAATCCAAGGAAGTAATCAAAGAACTTCCTCCGGAAAAAACTCTGGATATGATTGCGAAAGCATGGGAGTTAGCAGGACTTCTGGTGGATGAAAAAAGATAGGAGGAACCCTTATGCCAATGAGAGTAAGCGGTCTAATGTCCGGACTGGATACGGATGCTATGGTACAGGATCTGGTAACTGTAGCAAACACAAAGGTGGAATCCATTAAAAAGGAACAAACCAAACTAGGCTGGAAACAGGAAGCCTGGAAAACCTTAAATACAAAAATTAATAGTTTCTTCAAGAATCAGCTTGGGAATTTAAGATATGAAGGAAGTTTTAATAAGAAAGCAACCACAGTCAGCAACCCATCCATCGCTTCTGTAGTGGCTGGCGACAGCGCTGTCAACGGAACACAGTCCTTATCGGTACAGTCTCTTGCAAAAGCAGGATATCTGACTGGTGGAAAACTGACTGGGGATGTGGATGGTGCGGCTGTTACTGGAAAAACAACCCTTGCTAAATTAGGGATTGCAGATGGATCCAGCATTAATGTGGAAGTAGCTGGCAAAACAAAGACTTTGAATTTTAACGGAAGTACAACCATTGATCAGGTGGTAAGTTCTTTAAAAAGTGCAGGTGTAGAAGCAAGCTTTGATAATACAAACAAGCGACTTTTTGTAAATGTGAAAGATAGTGGTGCTGCAAATGATTTTGAATTAACAGCTGCGAATGGAAACGGACAGACTTTGTTGTCCAATTTGAAACTGGTAGATAGTGCAGAGGCGGATATTTATAAAGATGTTGTGTCGGGGAGTGCGGAGTACAATACACTTCTGGCAACAGAAAAGTCAACTCTGACTACATATTACAATAATCAATTAACAGATGCACAAAGTACAGTTAGTACCTTGAGTAACACCTTAACCTCGCTTAATACAACTTTATCAGATAAAATCACAGACCTAAATACAAAGTATTCAGGTGGTTCAAGCTTTACATTAACAGACCTTGATGATGC
>CANRGO010000044.1 GCA_947630125.1 uncultured Lachnospiraceae bacterium
CCATTTAATGCATCGTACCAGCCAGGTTTACCACCTTCCATTTCAATACCCATTCCATACGCATCTATTGCAGTAAATTTTACGATAGCTAAGGTCAGCATTTTTTCAATCAAAGTCTGTTTTATAATGGAACCTTTTTGATCTATCATTACAGAATCTGGTTTAAATTGTTCATTTTTCTCTAAAAATTTGTATTGTCGAATTCCACTTGCGGTTTCCACATACCGTTTTTTCGATGGAAGTACAAATTCTTTTCCAATAGCATAAGTATAACTTTTATCCTGAAACAGCATCAGCTGTGTCTGATCTGGAAATACTGATTGATATTCTTCTACCAAATCTAAATTATAAGTCCAGTGATCAGACCAATAACCTTCTATAAAATCTGTTTTACTTTGTGCAAGTGCATCTTTCATAATCTGATCAAATAATTCTTTTTGATTTACGCTAAGAAGCTGTTTCATTAAAGCACCAGGTGTAAATGCTTGTTGTAAAAAAGTTTCTAAAACTGGATATTGTTTTGCTTTCTCCTTTGTTAGAATGTACGTAATTTTTTCGATACCAAGAGGATTGTATCCATCCATCTGCAATGCATTATAAAACAAACGAATATTTTCTATTCCCACATATGGTGAAAATCTGATGTCTACACGACGGTTTTGATTTACATCCCTGAAATTCCCATTTCCTTGAGAATAAAATTCTGGTAACAAGCGAAAATAATTATAATCCCTTTCCATGTCTCCATGCTTTCTTGCATAAAGATAGAACACCTTGTTTCCACCTAATACAATAGGTTCTCCACCTCGCATGACATTATCCAGATATGTTTGTCTACTATATAAATCAAATACTTCATTTCCAGTTTTTCCAGCTATTTTTCCTGTTAAGTCCCAAACTAATTCTTTTGCAGTTATAAGCTTCTCTTCAAAATAGTTCTTCTCTTTGGTTGCTTCACGGACTTGTTCAAGTATGCTTAAATCTTCAGCCTGACCAAAGACTTCTACAAATTCATGGATTTCCCCTGGTTGCAAGATTGCTTGATCTGCAAAGAAACAACATGGAACCTGATTCTCTGTTTTTTGTTTTCTAAGAAGAAGCTCTGATACCAAATTGTCGCAAAAAGCATAAGGTATGGATAAAGATGTGTCATGGGAAAATACATTGTCATAACTTACGATTGCTTTCAGTGCTTTCTTTTTCTCATTCCATGCAAATCCATAGTTTCCACCTTTTACTTCTGTTACGATAGCGGAATCCTCCATGCTGGCACGCAATTTAAATACAGGGCAATCGGTATGAACCTGTTCTACCTGCATCCAGGCTTTTGCAGTTTGTCCCATATTATTCATAGTATCCAAATTGATACCATAGGGCAGAATTGCAGCCATTCCATCTAAAACTTCAAGTGCCATTTGGCTGTTGCTAATATTTTTAATCTCCACTTTTCGTATTAATCCTGCAACAGGTTCCTGACATAAGGTAAAGTAGGTAACCTTCATTTCATAACCGGCTACCAAATTGATTTCTTTTATTTCCAGTTCATTCATACCAATTGCCATTTGATGTGGAATTTCTTCATTTAAAAATGCCTCTGTAACCTGACCATTGATTTTTAAAAATGTACGAAAACCAGCACGTTTTGTGTTCTGATATGACTGATGAGCTGGAAAAAACTGCATTATGGAATGGTCTTTATCCTGAATTCCAAAACTACTAATAGCCTGTCCTCTATTTACATAAAAGCACCATAATGGAATCCCCATCTCACCGCTGATTCCCGGCAAAAAATTAGAGAATGTTGATTTTTTACCATAGTTTTCTATTACATATCGTTTTTGTTGATCTATCATTTTAAACCCTCTCTTTTTACATATTAGGCAAGTATAACTCGGAGAATATGCTCTTCATCTTCATTTAACATTTGAATCGTTTCCCTTGAGATTATGGCTTCACCCTGTTGAAATGGATACTTCACATCATTGATCCAGATTTCTTCAATCTCGTAATCACCAATTTCCAAACATCCAGGATTTTCATATTCTAAACGCAACGTTCTTTCGGCAAAAAAAGAAGTGATGGAAGCTTTCCCTTTCTCATCAAACTGTTCTGCCATAAGTTTTGGTTCCAAAGACAAGTCGCCAAGTTTCCCTTTTACACCAAACATCTCCGTTAATACTGTCAGCATATACCAGCTTGCAGCTCCTGTCAGATAGCTGTATAATCCTCTTCCATTTTGGTTGAAATATTCAGGAATACCTGGATAAATGCGGCTATGTTCAAAATCAGAGGACTGTAAATATAACTGATTCAATGCTTTATATCCTTCTTTGACAAAACCCCTTTTATACAAAGCAAAGGCATACATAACTGCCATATGACTAAACACTGCTCCATTTTCTTTGGATCCATAAGCAAAACCAAACATTCTTCCAAGGTCCGTCTTCAACTCTTTAAAATCTGTATTTAGACGATAACCACCTACTTTTTCATCAAATAAATACTGATCTGCAGCCTTCACAATCATGGAAATCTGTTCATCTGTGGCTGTTTGACTCATAATTGTAAATACCTGTCCAGTAAGCATCATCCGAATGCCATCAGGTGTAACTCCTTCAACCATATGTTTACTATTATCATAGTAACTGTTAAACCATCCAATTGAGGTGTCCGAAAAAGGTTGTAACCACTGCGTTTTCCGTATTAATTTCTTGATTTGCTCTGCTTTCTGATGCAAATCCTCTGCCAATTTAGCACAAGCTACTTTTATTTTTTTACCAGATATGTAACTTCTGGATAAATTGCAATAGTTTTTTAAGAGTTCCTGTTTTTCAGCAATTGTTTCCACCTGTATTCCACCTTTTGCTAATAGTGAAGTCACTTCTTCTAAAAGATATACAAAAGACTGCTTCTTTTTTTTCTCTAGTTGCAGAATCAGATTGGATAAATTTTCCAGATTTCCAGCATATGCTGCACTAAACGCAATACTTTCCCCATGTTCTTTTGCCATATCTAGAGCATCGTTCCAGTCAGCACCAAGAAGTTTCATATGTCCATGTTCGCCAACATCATAGAAGGCTGTCAGATTTTGAATCAGAATATGTTCCAAAATAGTTCCCTCATACACTTCATTTCCTCTTGTATGAAGAACTTTTTCTCCCTCATTCCAAAGACCATCCTTTTCACTTCCTCTACAAATTACAGCATCCTTGAAGTAAGTTTTTTCTTCCAGCAGAATATCCAAATCTCCAGTCTGATTAATGTACAGCAAAGTGGTTATGAAAGGCCAAAGCCCATGATCCATCCACATACGAACAATCGAATTTCGATCTGCAATAAATTCCCCTGGCTTACTTCCTATAATTGTGGCGTTACTTCCATCCATACGCACGCCGCGATAATAATTGGTTAGAGAATCCCGAATTGATTCTTTGGAATTTAATAATAGTGCAAGACTATCCTGCCATAAATCCCGGTAACCTCTTCCTCCTCTTCCATAATCATGGTGTGGTAAAAAGGAACAGCCAAAAATACGGCGTAAGGTTGGTTGTATACCTACCCACTTAAGCCAGTGGTCAAAATTAGAATTACCTGTTTCAACGGTAATACCAGTTTGATCCCTCCAATATGCTTTCATGTTATCAAAGGCTTTTGCTTCCTGTTCAAAGTTCAATAATTCCAAACCTTGATTGTTATAACTTAAAAGAATCACATATGTTCTTTTTTCTTCCGGTGATAAACGAATCTCAGAAAATCCAAGTCCTCCTATTGCTTCAAAGCCAGCAATCTCTATTCCTTCACGAACCTTTACCTGTTCGCCATAAGATTTTTGAAACAGCGCTTTCGGGTAGGTCAAATTGCCTCCTTCTCCAATGAAACTTTCTAACACCGGAAAATAATGACTGGGATATTGACCCTGCTCATCACAGGCATAAACCCCGTAACAAACCTCATTTTTTCTGTGTCCTCGTTCATCAAAGGAAAGTGTTGGCTTCACACAGATACCTTCTTTTGTTGTTTTTATGCGATGCAGCAAACTGGTTACATGTCTATGATCTCGCATATTATCGGCACTTCTTCCATATAAAGGAATGGCAACCGTTGGCTCTAATATAAGAGGCTCATTACCAGTATTTTCTACGGTAACCTTCATAACTTCTACCTGTTGTCCTAGAGGCACATAGTTTAAAACGGTAACCCGAATACCCAGGTTCTTATTTTCCCGCTCCACCTGGTGAAATAATTTCCCACAACTGACTTGCACCTGATCTGCTTTACTTGTGTCCTCTAAATCACAGAAACGTCCTGCCGTCTGATATGGTGAGCTTCCATTAATTGCCCAAAGTTCCTTTTGATTGATTCGAAACCACATATTACGTCCCATGTTTGTGCTATGTAAATTTTCTATACTAACAGGTTCTAATAAAAAGGTATTTTGACCTGTCTTGTTATCTCCGTGCAGACTAGGAGTAATGCAACCCATAACTCCATGCTCATTTCCCATTGGAAAGTATAATCCACTGCTATCACAAGCATTCTCCAATGTAAAATCTCCATTCATATTTTTGTACTTAATCATGTCCTACTCCTCTCACCATCATATGGTTTGCATTCATTGTAAAAAATCAAAAGCAGGATTACAGTACACTATTTATCAAAGTGGTGTGATTATTTTAGTTTGAAAAAGTAAATATATAAATAAAAATAGAGAGAGTGATTATCATACAACAGAGACACGTTCTCACTCGTTTGTCGTTCATAGCGGTACGTAAGGAAGTAGCAGGTATAACACTGCTCCTTCCTTACGTACCGATGACGACAAACGGCCTCTTTATGTATGATAATCACTCTCTCTTTACTTATATTTAAAAAATAACTTTTAAATTAATAAATTCTTTCTTCCGGGTTAACCCGCTTGATTAAATTTTCCAAATATAACAGTTCCGCATCTTCCGGAGAAACTGGTTTGCAAAAAAGATATCCCTGTATGAAGTCACAACCATTTTCTTTTAATACCAAATAATTTTTCCAAGTTTCTACACCTTCAGCAGTGACCTTAAAATTAAGACTTTGTGCCAGTGATATCAGACTTCTGATTACCTGTTCATTCTCTAAATTTAAAAACCTATCTACCATGGATTTGTCAAATTTAACCTTATTTAAAGGCATATAAGTTAAATAATTTAAGGACGAATATCCTGTTCCAAAATCATCCAAAGCAATCTGGAATCCCAACATTTTCAAATTATGAAGAAATTCAATTGTTTCTTGATTCTTTTCAAGTAAAATACCTTCTGTAATCTCAATCTCCAACAAATCCGGTGAAATCTCATATTCCTCAAGTAATGTTTGTAAAAAGTTGATGTATCCTGTATCCCTAAGCTGACTTCCCGAAAAATTAATAGAAACTCTTTTTGGTGGTAGACCCTTATTTTTCCAATTCGCCAATTGCTGTATGGCTTTTTTTGCTACCATTCTTCCCAGTTCTACAATTAGGCCACCTTCTTCTGCTATGGGAATAAATACCGCTGGACTAATTTTATGGTTTTTCAATCTAACAAGAGCTTCAAAGCTATCTATCTGTCCTGTTAGTAAAGACACTTGAGGTTGATATAAGAGATACAGCTCTTCTTTTTTTAATGCAGTACGAAGTTTTTCTTGTACTTCCTTTTTCATAAGTAAATCTGTCTGCATCGTTTCGTTATAAAAAATGAAATTATTGCGTCCTTCATACTTTGCACGATACATGGCGGTATCTGCATTCATCAGAATCTGATCTATTTGATTTGCATCTGCAGGAAATACGGTAATTCCGATACTAAATTGTATGGTGATTTCCTGCTTTCCAACTTGAAAAGCATCTTCCATTATATCATTGATTTTTGTTGCAAATTTCCGCAACATTTCCAAATCCCAGATTCCACTCAGTAAAATTAAAAATTCATCTCCGCCAGGCCTTGCTACAACAATATCCTTATCTATCAGGGTATTTAGTCTTTCTCCTATTTGTATCAGTAAAACATCTCCCGTATTATGACCCATTGTATCGTTGATTTCCTTAAAGTTATCAGCATCCAACATAAATACTGCACCAGATGCTTTCTCCTCTAATTTTTTCTTCATAATCTCCATAAATTGGATACGGTTTGGAAGTTTTGTTAAATGATCAAAGTAGGCTAAATATTCAATGTGTTCCACCATATCCTTTAAGGATGCGCGCATTTTATCTGCACTTCGAGCAATATCTCCAATTTCATCCTGATAGGTGAGATATTGTTCAGACATCGTAAAGGAAAAATTTCCTTCTCCTATTTTCTGCAGTTGTTTGGTTAATTCTGGCAAAGGACGAAGCAGATTTCTGGTAAAAAGGATTGCTATCAAACCACTGCAACCAGCAAAAAAGATACTGAACGCTATGGCGATCTGTAACAGTTTATTTGCCGTTTTCCGATATTCACTTTCCTTAACAAAGGTAATATATGTCCAGTTTAAATTTGTCTTTGTTACATCTGGTGTATGGGCCGTAACAGAATATTCTTCACCATTTTGCATTGATAACACAAAGGTATCATGATTATTCTGATAGTTGTCAAGGCCCTTAATTCCTAGAGACGCGATATTCTCTGATACACTTTCTGGATCAAAGGTATTAACAATAAGAGTTCCTTTGGAATCAACCACTGCAATATGCCCTTGTTCTCCAACCTGTACCTGAGAAATCGTTTCCATAAGACTTTCCAGATTGATATTCATGGTAAGAACCCCTTGCACCAGTCCATTCTTATCTTTTACTGCACACATCGAAATAATATTATTAGATCCATTGGAAGAATGATAGACATCACTTAACACAGGTGCCGCTGCCTTTTTCTTAGCCAGTTTGTACCAGTCTCTTTCTCTTGCATCATAACCATTAAATCGTTTTGATGCTGGAAACTGAACAAATCCACCATTACTTTCAACCCCCAAAGACACAGTATCTATCTCTTTATGAGTTTGAACAAAATTCTGAAAAAGTAAATATAACTCCCTCTCCTTATCTGTTCCAGCAAGGGGATTCATTTCCACATAGCCTGAATCATCCTTCAAGTCTACATAGGAAGTAATTTTATTTCCCAAATCTTTCATCAGTTGATTCTCAGCAAGCATATGGGTATTTTGAAGAATCAATTCCATATAATTCTCAATTCCCACACTGATTTGAGTGATTTCTTTATGCAATGCTTCTGTATAATCTTCTTTGGTTCTTAACTCCACTTCACGATATACAAAAAAAACAGTCACCATAAAAGAAATAACGGTCAACGTTACAAATCCTATGCTAAACTGGTTTTTTAAGTTCATTCTAATCTGTTTCAAATAGTTTCCCCTCCTAAATGTAACATGATAGAAACAGTATACACCAAAGAGAGTATTTATACACTAGTCTTCCATAAAAGAATTCATAATATTTTCCATAATTGTAAAGCCAGCCTCAAGTTGTTCGTTGGTAATTACAAGAGGGGCTAAGAAACGCACTACATTCCCGTATGTTCCTGCATTCTCAATTAGTAAGCCTTTTTGTGCAGCCTCTAAAATAAGTTTTGTCACCAATTCTGGGTTTGGAATTTTCAATCTTTTATCCTTTACAAACTCGATTCCAATCATTGCGCCAAGCCCTCTGACATCTCCTATAAAGGGGTGTTTTTCCAGCCTCTTTCCAAATCTTTTCAGGCAGATTTCACCGATTTCCTGAGCTCTGATTACTAAGTTTTCTTCTTCAATTACATCTAACACCTGAATTGCTGCCGCACATGCCAAAGCATTTCCCCCATAGGTTCCACCTATTAATCCTTTTGGAACAGCGTCCATTAGCTCTTTGCTTGCAACCACACCACTAAGCGGAACACCACCAGCAATTGATTTTGCGATTGCCAGAATATCCGGTTCACAGCCAGCCTCTTTCCAATAATTGGAGGCAAACATCCTGCCACAACGGGCAAATCCTGTCTGTACTTCATCTGCAATTAATAATATTCCGTTTTCATCACATATCTTTCGTATTGCTTTGATATATTCAATATGCGCAGGAATAAAACCACCTTCACCCTGTAAGGGCTCGATTACAACCGCAGCTACCAATTCTGCAGGTGAGGATTCTTCAAATACCATACGAAATCGTTCAACGTAAAAAGCGATAGCATCCTGTTCCGTCATTGACTCTGGTCTTCGATATAAATAAGGAAATTCAGCTCGATATACTCCATCTGGAAATGGACCCAGTCCTTTTGAATAAGCCTTCTTTGCTGTCATCGTCATGGTAAGCAGAGTTCTTCCATGAAATCCTCCAGAAAACACAATGATATTTGGTCTTTTCGTGACTGCTTTTGCCACCTTGATAGCATTTTCATCTGCTTCTGCTCCACTGTTTGCAAAAAAAGTCTTCTTTTCATTCCCTCTTACAGGCGCAATCTTTGAAAGTTTTTCTGATAATTCCAAATAACCTTCATGGGTTACCATATTAAACATTCCGTGAAAATAATTTTCTGCTTGTTCCTGCACTGCTTTTACAAGTTTTGGGTGAAAATGTCCCACATTCAAAACTCCTACACCACCTATCCAGTCTAAAAAAACATTGCCGTCCACATCTTCTATCATCGCACCTGATCCTCGCTTTATAACACAGGGATACATGCAGCCAATTGCATTTGGTACGGTTCCTTCCCTTCTTTTTAGTAAGGCAAGGGCATTTGGCCCTGGTAAAGAATCCACAATTATATTGGGTAATTGATCACGAAGCAACATGATTTATCTTCCTTTCTCATCTCTATAATGCTTTTCTGTATAGTTCTCGAACTTCTTCTCTGGTAAATAATCTAGGATGAGCATTCATGGCTGCAACTGATACTTTAAAGCAATTTTCTGTCATCCAGTCTACATCCGTTTCCTGAATTCCAAGTTTTTTTAAACTAGTCTCGATTTCCAGAGTCACCAATAATTTTTTTAACAACTCTGGGAATTCATCTTTTGTTTTTCCACCAAATAGCACTGCAAGCATTGTAAATTTTTCAGGTGCAGACTCCAGACTCTCCTCATAAATTACAGTTGAAAGTGCGGCTAAGCCACTTCCGTGGGTAACGTTTTTAAGGCCACTGGCTGGATGCTCCATTCCATGCGCCGCAGTAACCCCTGCCATGTTAATCCCCATTCCTCCAAGAGTACTAGCAAGTGTAAGTTTCTCATAGTCTGTTATGGTTCCTTTTCCTTGATACAAAACAGGCAGTGATTCTAAAATAAGTTGTATTGCATATATGGATTGAATTTCTACCAAAGGCTGTGTGAACTTGGAAAGATAGGCTTCTATATTATGACACAGCGCATCAAATCCCACGGTTGCAAGTAAACTCTTTGGCATTGTGGTCATCAAACATGGATCCACAATGGAGGTTTTTGCAATGGAAGACATATTTCGTAAGGATTTTTTGTCATTATTTCTGGGATCCGTAAGCACTGCACCTGCCAGCCCATAAGGGGTATCGTTTGCTAGTTCAATTGCTTCCTCTTCTGTTTGAAAGGTTTGAATGGTAACAACTGGTCCAAATATTTCCTCTTTCACGATTTTCATATCGGAGGTGCAATCAGCAAATATGGTAGGTCTTATAAAAAATCCCTGTTTACAATCTCCTTCGGTATATCGTTCCCCACCACTAACAAGGGTTGCACCTTCTTCAATTCCTGATTTTATATAGTCTAATATTTTATTCATTTGAGCTTCACTAATAATAGCACCCATATCAGGATTATCCATTCCTTTTCCTATCGTCAGGGCTTGGGCACGCTCTTTGAGTCTGGCTACAAATTTTTCTTTTAAACTTTCCTCAATGATAATTCTACTGCCAGCAGAACAAACCTGACCTGCGTTGAAAAATATCCCAATCATGGCCCATTCTATAGCTCCTTCAAAATCAGCATCTGCAAATATTACATTGGGAGATTTTCCACCTAGCTCAAGGCCCACTTTTTTTAAGTTCCCAATTGCTTTTGCTGCTATGGTCTGACCAGTTTTCGTGCTTCCAGTAAACGTAATCATGTCTACATCCATACTTTCTGCAAGAAGTGCTCCAGCTTCCGGACCATTACCCAGAATCAAGTTACACACTCCTTTGGGAAATCCAACTTCATCAAAAACCTGAAACAAATGAATGGTAGAAAGGGGCGCATTTTCACTGGGCTTTAAAACAATCGAATTTCCTGCTGCTAGTGCAGGTGCCACCTTCCAAACACTCATAAGCAAAGGATAATTCCAAGGAGTAATTTGCCCACATACTCCCACCGGTTCATACTGTGTATAGGCATGCATTTCACCAAATCCATCATTTACCTGGTATACACCACCCTGTGGCTTTGTAATCAAACCCGCATAATACTTAAAGCAGGCAATGGCATCCTCCACATCACCCATGGCTTCACGATATGGCTTCCCATTATCTAAGGTATCCAGTTTTGCAAATTCGTCTTTTCTTTCTTCTATTATTTTAGCGACCTGAAAAAGTAACTCTGCTCTTGCAGGCCCACTCATGTTTCTATACTCTCTTACTTTATAAAAGGATTTTTTAGCTGCTGCAATTGCTAGAAGTGTATCGTCCTGGTTACTTTCTGTGGTTCGTGCAATGACCTCCTGGTTTGAAGGACATATTATTTCTCGAACTCTTCCTGTAACAGAAAGCACCCATTCTCCATCCACATAATTCTTCAAAACCTCCATGATTTCTACCATCCCTTCTCAAAATTAAGCTTTTTGTACCGATAACTTTTTATTAAAAAAGAAAAGAGGCGCATTGCCTAAGCAACACACCTCTTCGTTTGTCTTAATATACTATGATTAAATTGTTTTCTCAATTATCCATGGTAACCATTTTCCTACTCCTAAAGTAGTATTTTATGATATATACTTTCTTAACTCCTCCGCTAACGCGATTAAACTGTCTACATTTTCAGCCTTATTAATCGATTGAAGCTGAAAAGGTACCATCCACTCCAAATCACCCTGATACTTTGGAACAATATGAAAATGTAGACGTTCTTCCACATCTTCATAAGAAGCATAGTTAAAAGCATCTGGTTTAAAAAATTCTTTTAAACCTTTAACCACTCTTGAAATGTCAGAATAGAACATGTTACGCTCTAAAACAGAGATCGAAGAAAGATTATTCTTTTTATCCTTAAACAAAAGGATTATTCTTCCCTTCTGACTTTGATCTCGATATAGATATGCTCTGGTAACATCCAAATCCAAAATTTTAGGACCGTATTCTTCTTCAAAAGGATCTTCACTCTTTGAACTTTGTTTGATAATTTCAACATCCTTTTTTTCCTGTACCAAAACATGCTCAGCCATTTGATGATCTTCTGTCATAATATGATTGTAAAAATTATCCAACAAAAATTCCAATAGTAATTTTAATTCTTTTTCAGGATTTTCTCTCATTTTAGGAATATCTAACTGTGATATCCTTCTCTGAAATGCACTATGTTTCTTTTGATGTTCTAATAAATAAGGATAGTTGGTCTCTTTCATGAGTCTTTCTTCTTCATAAAAATGATATCCTGCATACTCTCTTAAATCACATACAATATCCAGTATTTGCTTATCCGTGATTCCCATACATTTGATTTGTATTTGTTGCTCGATATCTCTGGCAATTTTAAAATATTGCTTATGATGAGTATCAATAGATTCTATATTTACGGCAAAATTATCTGCCCAGTCAAAGTGAAAATCAAACATTCTGTAATCACACCTTTCTTATTCGATCTTATTACATTTGAATTTTTCTATAATAAATAAGATCTGTAATTTCTTTTTGAAAACCAACTTGTACCAGCGTGGATTCTAACTCTTTTGGAAACAGGCTTAATTTAATTTTGTTAGCAGAAACAAGTACTTTTCTTTGGTCATATGCTTTTAAAAATTCCATACATAAGGTTTTTACATCCTCTAAATGGAAATTATGATCTAAGATACGCAACACTTTTCCACCTTTTTCAAAAATTAGCACAGGCTTTCCTCCAATAAAACCAAGAATAGAGCCTATTTGAAGCATAAAATCCTTTTTTTCAGATAGTACTAAAATATTACCGTAGGGTTGAAATGGATCCTGTACCATAAGCCACTGAAATTTTTCATATGCTTCTTGAAGTTTTCCAGTTACATAGGAAAAGTCCTGATCCCTGATAAACTGAATACCAGATAAACCCTCCACAAAATAACCTCGACGCACTTGACCTGTATATTCCATAATTCTCAAAACAGATAAGGCTTGTCCAAATGAAACCGTATGCATCGTTTCTTTACTTATCATACCATAAGAATCAAAAATCTGCTCCATTACTTTATCAATTTTTGTACTATGAGGTCTCACAATCTGGAAATATATCATATCTTTTGCCTGGGTTTTTACCAAAGCCCTCTGCTTCGGACTTTTATTTGTTCCATAAGAATTACTTAACAAATGACGAATTGGCAAGAAGGAATCTGCATATACATATCCCTTTTTAATCAGACTTAATAACACCTCATAAATCCCGTTGTCCTGAACCAAATTCTGTAAGGAAGCAAGTAGACTACTTCCTCTTCTCCATAATGCTTCATATACTGTCTTTTCGTCTATGGAAAGCTCCATCAATTCCAAATCCGGTTGAAATTCCCAATCAATATCATTTGTATGAAAGAAAAGCAATTTTCCTTCTTTTGAAATGTTCCAATGATATTTTCCTTGCTTTAAGAGTTCATCCAACATAGATTCTCGATAGCGTTTCAGTCGAAGATTCAAAATACCACTTTCAAATAATTCCATAGGGATAGGTATAAAAAGGTATTGGTCAAGAAGTAGTTCCAGCCCATTTTCTTGATTTTCAAATCGACTTAACTTATCAAGCAGGAATCCTGCATATTGTTCTTTACAAACAGTTGTAATTTCCTGTCGCAATAAAAGTATGGTTTTTTTCCTAGCCAACTCATAAACATCTGACTGGTAATAAAACGATTCCATCAGTAGAATTCTTTTTTCTGTAACCATTTCTTCTAAGACTTTAAGCAGAACTTCTGGTTTCAGAAAATAACGCTCTCTAAGACTTTCAAAACTTTGTCCTCCGCGATAGCGTAAACTTCGCTCTACAATCTTTTTCAATGCAGTGCTCTCATAGAAAAGAAGTCCCTGCTCATACAAACTTTCCTGCTCTTTTGCTATCCATAGACCAGGTTCGATATAAGTTATCCTTCCTTCTTCTATTAATTGCTGTAACCATGCTAATGGAATATCCAGTTCTGTACTTAAAAAATCTCCCTCAGCCATAAAAAGACTATGTAGGCGATTTGGACTTTCAGGTGCCTTCTTTTCAGTTCCCTGAACCAATAACTGCTGTTTGTCTGCCTTTCTTTTTTCCAGTTGTTCAAGCTGATGAATTACTTCTCCATGAACAGCTTGAGGAATTGGTGTGTAATTATACATTTCCACAGCTTCTGTCTGTCTTCGAAGTGGTAGAGAAAATGGAGAAGGTGTTTCAGTATGTAATTCAATAATTTCTATACTGCCTTCTTTTATTTTATTGAGTATATCAAGAAGACCATCTATATCCCATAAATCTTCCAGACATTCTCTTTTTGTTTCCAATATTAAGGGATGTTTCGGACTCTGTATCAACGTATCCAATAACTGTGCACTTCTAAGTCTCTGTATCCACAAAGGCTGTCTGCGGTTATTTTTTATCCCCATCATCAAAGCTCTTGCTGCATTATAGCGAAAGGTAAGGTGAAATACCGGAGTGCTTGGTAGTAATGCTTCCAAAAGATCCCTTACCTTTTGTTCCTCGTCATACTGAGCAATTAAGTGCCCGAACAAACCCTCTGGAATCTGATAATCCCCATAGGGAAATAGCAAAAATCCATCATCATCTTCATAGCAGGTAACATTTGTTTTTAAATATTTTTTAAGAATTTCCCTGAGTAATAATGAACAGGGACTATTCACTTTTTTACCAAAAATGGAATGTACCATCAGTTGATTTGCACCAGTATCATCCTTAAAATGCTCTAAGATTATAGTGCGCTGATTTGGCAATGCACTGGTCATTTCTATTTGTCGCTTTATTTGATAAACACCATTGCTTGCTGCCGTCTCATCCATGGATAAGCTTTTGAATACTTCAAGCAGCCTATTTTCTTCAAATGCTTTTTGAAAGTCTTCCATCATATCACCAAATGCTATACCGGTTTGATAGTTTCTTCCATAATTTTCAGCTTTGTAAAAAGGTGCTCTTGCCCCCTGCCTTTGGGTTTGTTTTACGATAACATTATCTCGCTGAATTGCCTGAATTTGCCATGAAAAAGATCCCAGTAAAAATCGCTCTCCTACTTTCGATTCGAAAACAAATTCTTCGTCAACTTCTCCAATTTTTAGACCTTGTTCTGTTTTGACTGAATATAAGCCCTTATCAGGTATGGTTCCACCTGCCGATACTGCAAGCATTCTGCTATAGTTATCCACAAAAACTTTTTGATTGATTCTGTCATATAAAATTCTTGGACGAAAGGAAATATTCTTTTCATGTTCATAATCTCCTGAAAGCATCTCAAGAATGGCTTCAATTTCTTCTCTTGTAATCCGAGAAAATGAATAGGTTTTAGAAAGTAAACTCAAAATATCATCAACACGATACTCTTCGGTGGCTGCCATAGATACCAAATGTTGTGCTAATATATCGAAACAACCCATCGGTGGCTTTACATGTTCAATTCCTCCTATTTTTGCCATATTTGCAGTCATGGCACAATAAATTCCTTCCATAGAAGTTCTTGGAAACATTTCCATCACACTTACTTTTCCAGGTTTATGTCCTGCCCTTCCAAGCCTTTGCATGGTTGAGGCTATGGATTTGGGACAGCCAATTTGAAACACCAGATCAAGTTCACCAACATCGATACCAAGTTCCATAGAAGAAGTTGCACAAAGAAGTTTTAAAGTTCCATTACGAAGTTCTATTTCTGCCTCATGACGTTGTTCCTTAGAAAGACTTCCATGATGGCATCTTGCATACCCTTCTCCTGCTACCTGATTAATATGATAAGCGATTCTTTCAACAAAGGCTCTTCCATCACAAAAAACAATACCACTACGAATAGAAAGACTATGATCATAGATTACAGTTGCTATCTCTCGCCACAAGCCATCTTTTTTTAGAACCACTTGTCCATCATGACTATTTAAAATCTTAATTTGAATCTTTTTTTCCATCTTAGGCGCAACAATGCTACATGGATTCTTTGTCAAATAATTTGCTGCCAAAGATAAGGGTTCTATCGTTGCTGACAGCCCAATTTTTTGAATTCTATGTTGACAAAGTGTTTCTAATCTTGCCAAAGAAAGCATAAAGTGAGCTCCACGTTTTGAATCAATCAATGCATGAAGTTCATCAATGATAACGGTTTTAGCAGTTTTTAAGATTTCTTTTCCACTTTTTGAGGACAGCATCAAAAACAAAGATTCTGGTGTCGTAATCAAAATATGAG
Source organism: uncultured Lachnospiraceae bacterium (assembly GCA_947630125.1). GTDB lineage: Bacteria > Bacillota > Clostridia > Lachnospirales > Lachnospiraceae > CANRGO01. The sequence goes on from CANRGO010000044.1 coordinate 15,548, forward strand.
GTGGTTTTTTGATCATACTTCTTCGATCACTTTGGCTGGTATCTCCTGTACGAATCATTATCTGTAAATCACTGGCAAAAGCTTTTTTAAGATGATTTTGTTCCCTTGATACTTCCATAATTCCAAGTTTTGGTTTTATTAAGTTTTCCCTTATATCGGTCGCCAACGATTTGAGTGGAGAGATATAAATCACTTGAAGTTCCTGTTTTAATAACCCTTCCTCCGCCTCTTTTAAAAGCCGATCCACAAACACAAGAAAAGCAGAGAGGGTTTTCCCTGTTCCAGTTGGTGCTGAAATCAAAGTATCCCTCCCCTGCTGTATTTCTGGCCATGCCTGTTTTTGAACAAGTGTTGGCTCACCTAGGGTTTCTTGAAACCATGTAGTTGTTGATTCTGAAAAAGATTCGAAATAAGGCTCTCTCATCGAATTACCTTCCATTCTGCTTATTCTACTTAAATTTTACCACATGAAATTTTTAGCTACAATCATAAGTTCTGGTAAAAATTTTTTAAAAAACGATTGACAACTACTACATAATCAGTTATTATTTTAACATATTAGTAACGATTACTATTATTGATAAATATTATCAGAGAAAACAACTAACAGGAGGACTATACTATGTCATTAATCGGAACCGAAGTAAAACCTTTTCAGGCACAAGCATTTCAGAACGGAACATTTTTACCACTCACAGAGGAAAATTTTAAAGGACAGTGGAGTGTTGTATGTTTTTATCCTGCAGATTTTACCTTTGTCTGCCCTACCGAATTAGAAGATTTACAGGCACAATATGATCAGTTGAAAAAATTAGGTGTTGAAGTATATTCTGTTTCAACAGATACACATTTTACTCATAAGGCATGGCATGACAGTTCAGAAGCCATTAAAAAAATTACCTATATTATGATTGGGGATCCTTCCCATACGATTTCAAGAAACTTTGATGTTTTAATTGAAAAAGATGGTCTTGCTGATCGTGGAACTTTTATCATTGATCCAGATGGAATCATCCAATCTGTTGAAATTAATGCAGGAAGTATTGGTCGTGATGCTTCTATTCTAATTGATAAAATCAAGGCCGCTCAATATGTAAGAAAACATCCAGGCGAAGTATGTCCTGCAAAATGGAAAGAAGGTTCTGAAACATTAAAACCTAGTCTTGATTTGGTTGGAAAAATTTAAAGATTTTAAGGAAGGAGTAAACCATGCTACTTGATCAGGAAATACGAGAACAACTCTTTGAATATCTTACCTTACTGGAACAACCTATCGTAATTGAAACCAACCTAGGTACAGATTCTGTTTCAAAGGATATCAAAGAACTAATGGAGGAATTACAAAAAGGCTCGGATAAGATTCTAATTCGAACGAATGAGCCAACAGATTCTAAACAATCACAACGAACACCCAGTTTCATCATAAAAAAGGAAGACGATGCTGCTAGAGTTTGTTTTGCAGGTTTGCCTCTTGGACATGAGTTTACTTCCCTTGTTTTAGCTTTGTTACAGGTTAGTGGCAGAACACCCAAAATTAGTCCTGACTTAATACAAGCAATAAAAGGAATTCAAGGTTCCTATCACTTTGAGACCTATATTAGTTTAAGTTGCCACAACTGTCCTGATGTGGTGCAGGCTCTAAATACCATGAGTGTTTTAAATCCCAATATTTCTCATACTATGATTGATGGTGGTGCTTTCAAAGAGGAAATTGAAGAAAAAGGAATTATGGCAGTTCCTGCCGTATTCTTAAACGGCGAAATGTTTGGAAGTGGAAGAATGACTCTGGAAGATATTCTTGCGAAGCTAACTTCTGATAACAATTTAAGCAGGGACATTATTGAAGAAACCTACGATGTTCTGGTAATCGGTGGTGGTCCTGCCGGCGCTGCTGCTGGAATCTATGCAGCGCGTAAAGGATTAAAAACTGCCATTGTTGCAGAACGATTTGGTGGTCAGGTTCTTGAAACTGTTGGAATTGAAAACCTCATCGGAACAAGTTATACCGAAGGCTCTAAACTTGCGAGAAGTCTGGAAGAACATGTCATGACCTATCCAGTTACCCTATTAAAAGGTCATCGTGCCATTACTCTTCGTAAGGAAGACATTAACATTATAACCTTAGAAAACAAACAGGAACTAAAAAGCAAAACCGTGATTCTTTCCACTGGAGCCAGATGGCGCAATACTGGGGTAAAAGGAGAGGTAGAATTAAAAACAAGAGGTGTATGCTACTGTCCACATTGTGATGGTCCCTTGTTTGAAGGAAAAGATGTTGCTGTCATTGGTGGAGGTAATTCTGGAATTGAAGCTGCCATAGACTTAGCTAATATAACAAGAAACGTTACCGTTTTGGAATTTATGCCAGAATTAAAAGCAGACGCTGTTTTGCAGAAAAAATTATACTCTTTACCAAATGTAACCGTATATAAAAATGTTCAGACGAAGGAAATGTTAGGAACCGAAAAAGTAAGTGGTATCTCTTTTGAAAACAGAGAAACTGGAGAAGTAAAGACCATTTCTCTCGATGGTATCTTCGTTCAAATTGGTCTGGTTGCCAATACGGAATGGTTAAAAGATAATCTTGAACTTAGCCTTACCGGTGAAATTATTGTTGATGCCAAAGGAGCTACCAATATTCCAGGAGTATTTGCTGCAGGCGACTGTACAAATAGTCCATATAAACAGATTATTATCTCTATGGGAAGCGGTGCAACTGCTGCTCTGAGTGCCTTCGATTATCTTATCCGTAACTAAAAAAAAGTTTGTCGCAAAATGCGACAAACTTTTTATGTTTATTCAAAACTCAAGAGTCTTCGTTCTCCACTCAGTGCTCTTAGTCCAGTTATATCCTGTGTCATTTCAAGAGTTCCCCGATAAACATTGTTTTTATCCCGTATTGCTACGTACTGAATATAGACAAATTTTCCTCTCATCTGAATCCAGAATTCTGCATTATCTCGTTCTCCACGTTTAAATGTATTTAATATTGTTTCTACAATATGTACACTTTCACTGGGATGACAATTGCGCACATCTCTTCCAATTACAGCTTCAGATCTTGGAAATAAACGATCCTTCGGCTTTGAAAAATAAGCAACCTTATCATGTTCATCTACAAGCGTAATATCAAGCGGAAGCACACTTAGCATTCCTTCTAATTGTGTAAGATCAAAGTGCCCCGTATCAGTTAAAAACAAGCCTTCACAAAACTGAAAGGTATCTTCTGTCATGAGTGCTTTCACTTCGGGCTCTATGGGACGCTCAAGATAAGGAAATTCGTAGGCAAAGCTCTGACGATGCATTTCACACAGATCATCATAGCTTAATTCTTCAACAGCACAGGGAAACAAAATTAGTTCCTGCTTTTGAATCAAACCAAACAATTGAAAATATAGGGTTCCAAGCAGAGTATTTATCTCTTGATCTGACATATCAAAAATTGCATCCGATAGAATTTTTTTAATGGTGTCTCTGGTTTGATCATGAAGTGTCCAAAGAACTTTAAATCCAAAGTAGCGTTCGTCCTTCCTTTCCAGATAAGGGAATAAAATATTCTCCAATTTTAATAAATGTTCATTATATTTTGAAATTTCTTCTGCAAAAACCAGAATCTCATTTTCTCGATTACTTAAATTTCCTGCTTTAATGGTTTCCTTAAATCTCTCCAGAATACCCTTTAGAGCTGTATTTTCTTGAATTAAATAGCCTATAAAGCTATCTGCTTCAGGACGTTTCCAACCATGCATGCTTAAAGGTTTATAGAAAATATTCATCAACTTATCAACATAGTTTAGCATTTCAGTGTTTTCAATACCACGTTTCAATTGCTCATATTGAATTAGAATCAATTCTTTTGGAGTGATGGTTAGTATTTCTGTATGATAGGTTTCATATAACTGACTTCCATTTTCGTTGTTTTTCATTCCGTAGCAAAATTCCAATAGTTTTTGAATTCTTTCTTCCATACATGTTCCTCTCATTCAGGTTCTTTTCGTAGTCTGTCAAAAGATACCCTTATATTGTACTGTTTTTTATGTATTTTTACAAGAACATAAAAGAACCCAGAACATAAAAGAACCCATCCTTCATTTTAGGACAGGTTCTCACAAAGAATCTTTTTACATATCTTATTGTTTTTTATAGAGTTCCTCTTCTCTTAGTAAAAGCAAAATCCCACCAACTAAGCCAAGCGCCAGTGCTAATAAAGAACCAAGACTAACCATATCATTGAAAAATTCTATTTTATGAAAAAAAGGAATAAACAAAACGAAATAGCTTACGATAAGTCCGATTGTAAACCATGCAACCATGCTTCCCAGAATAAATGTTTTTGGAAATTTTTTTATTGTATGTAATGTATTCATAAGTACCTCGATTCTAAAAAAACTACTAGTTTCGATATCATTTTATCGAAATCCAGTAGTTTTCACTATCATATCTTGGTAAATCTAAGGTAAATTTTCTGTAAATTTCTGATTTTATTTCAAAATAACTATGAATTAGCAAGTTGTTTTCCAAGTATTCTACATTCTGCAAGCGCATCTGCATCAGGAATTTCCTGTGTAATAAGGCCCTCTCCACCGATAATAGTAGCACCTGCTGCCTCCATACGCTCAACCCAGTCTCTCATCCACTGACCATCACCCCAGCCATAAGAACCAAACAAAGCAATTTTTTTACCAGCTGCAAAGCCTTCTACCTCGGAAACAAAAGGTTCCATCTCCGAATCTTCTAACTCTTCTGCACCCATGGAAGGGCAGCCCATGGCAAATACCGTTGCCTGTTTTAAGTCCGCAACTGATACTTTAGAAACATCCAACACTGCTGCTTCTGCCCCTGCTTCCACAACGCCTTCTCCAATCGCTTCTGCCATTGCTTTTGTATTTCCACCCTGTGACCAATATGCTACTATAATACGACTCATTTCTTTTTCCTCCTAAATATATATTCACTGTCTATATCTGCCATTTGCATTTGCTTTCAACATTGCATTGATTCCAATTCCTTTGGAAAGCATGTGAATCATATACTCTTTTGCCTTATTATATTTTTCAAAAAGCTGAATAGTTTCTGGCAGATTCCCATATACTTTCCATTCTCCTGTGTGAAGTGAATATTTCCCTTTATGTACCATAAAGGCTTTCACATCAAAGGCAGGATATCCCAAAAATAACCCAATCTCATGAGGAAACAAATCCACATCATTATAGTATGCTTGATAACGAATTAAGAATTCATCCATTAACTCTTCCATCTGAAAGGATTGATAATCAAGCATTTTAAAAATCTCTTGAACCTGAGGTTCCATTAAATAT
>CANRGO010000045.1 GCA_947630125.1 uncultured Lachnospiraceae bacterium
AACTGACAGCACAATCAGATATTTTAAGATCTCTGCTTCAAAAAATGAAGCTGAAATCATAGATAGTTTTAAGTTTTCCCCCTCAACTCAAAAAACCTCACGAATATCTTGTGAGGTTTTTTGTTTTTTTCTACATTAAAAGTTTATATTTATTTAATTGACAATGATTCAAATTGTAACTATTATGGTTACAAAAGGAGGTGCTTATGTTCTCAACAAAATTGTCTGTTAGTATTCATATATTAAGTGTCATAGCATGTATGGAAGGGAAAAGTCTTACATCAGAGTTTATTGCTGGTAGCATTGGAACCAATCCTGTTTTGGTTCGTCGTCTTATGGGCCGATTAAAAAAAGCGGATTTATTGGTTACGAAAACGAAAGTAGGGGTGATTGGAATCGGAAGGGATTTGGATAAGATTACACTCTTAGATATTTTTCTTGCGGTTGAGGATGATTGTGAGGTATTTGGAATACACACTAGCGCAAATCCAGCATGCCCCATTGGAGCCGAAATCGAAACCGTGTTGACTTATTTTTATCAGGATTTGGAAGCTTCTTTTTATAAAAAATTATCAGAAACCACATTAAGCGATATTACGAATCGCCTATACAAACCATCGTTTAAAACAGGAGAGTTCCCTGTGCAAACAATAGGAAAGGAAATAATATGAAAATTGGAATTATAGGAGCAACAGGTATGGCAGGAAAACGCCTTGTAGCGGAAGGGATAAAACGAGGTCATGAAATCACTGCAATTGTTCGAAATGAAATAAAAGCAAAAGAAGTATTAGGAGCAGAGGCAAGATTACTTGTGAAAGATGTTTTTCTTTTGGAAAAATCAGACTTGGATCAATTTGATGTCGTGGTAAATGCATTTGCGACAGACCCTGGTCATGCATATCAGCATGTAGATGTTGTGGCAAAACTAGTTGCCATGTTTCGTGAAGTAGAACAGCCTAGATTATTTTTTATTTTAGGAGCAGGTAGCTTACTTGACGAAAACAATGCATTGTTTTTAAAGACATTAGAAAGTATTCCAGAGGCATCAGCCTGGATTTCCATACCAAAAGAAGCATATAAAGCATTTTTGTTTTTACAAAACACAGAAAATGTAAATTGGGTAGGAGTATCTCCATCCGCAGATTTTATTGATGGAGATGCAGGAAGTTATCAACTCGGAACGGATCATTTATTGGTTTCCAAAAGTGGAAAATCAGTCATAACAAGTGGGACTATGGCGGTTGCCATTTTTGATGAAATAGAATCACCACAGTTTATAAAGAGACGTTTTACAGCATGTGAAAGTTAAGGAAAAGAAAATAAGATACGAGGTAAGATACTATGAAAGTAGAAATATGGTTTGATTATGTGTGCCCTTATTGCTATTTGGGAGAACGCAAATTTCAACTGGCTTTGGATAAATTTGAACACAAAGATAAGGTTGAAATTATATATAGAAGTTTTGAATTAAATACCGAACAGCAAAATGCAGAAGGACAGAGTATTCATCAACTAATCGCTGATAAATATCAGGTGAGTTATGAACAGGTTAAGAAGAGCAATGACAGATTGGCGCAGGCAGGAAAAGAAGTTGGTTTGCACTTTAATTTCGAACAAATGAAATTGAACAATACGAATTTTGCTCATCAGATTACACAGTTTGCTAAGAAAGACAAGAAGGAGCATAACTTTTTGCTTCGAGCGATGAAGGCATATTTTGAACAAGGAATGAATATTGGTAATCAGGATGCCTTACTTAAAATCGCTGAGGAATCTGGACTTCTTATAGAAAAATTAAAGCATGAATTGCAGGATGATAAATTATTGCAAAGTGTCAGAGCTGAAGAAGCTGAGGCCTTCCGAAGAGGAATCGATACTATTCCACATTTCCTGTTTGATGGAAAATACTCAATTATTGGAGCGGAAGATGAATCAGTATTTTTAAACATGTTACGCAAAGTATATCAAGAGCAGAATTCGTAATGATACGTAGTAGGACTTGTATGTCAAAAAACATACAAGTCTTTTTTTGTGAATATATTATTATGTAGCCCTGGCAACACATATCATAGATTTTCTGTGATACCTTTAGTTAGCAACAACTAACTGAAAATAAAACTGTCTTTGAGAAAGGTATGGTTATGAATATGAAAAAAGAAATACAGATGGGCCAGTATTTAAATTTAGACCAGGAAAAAATTCAAAATTTACTGGATATCAAATTAAAATTTTTTAAAGGGGAATTATCAAAAGAAGCAGCAAGGGATATTCTAGAAGTTCATTACAACAAAGTGACTGCCCAGGAATTTGCTATTTGTGAACAATATTTACAGGAATATGGAATTACAGATCAAGAACTTCAGGAAAAAATGGCAGATATTATTTATATATTCGAACATGTTCTTGAAGCAGAAGAGTTGAACCTTCAAAAGGGGCATCCAGTTCAAACCTATCTGGACGAAATTGCAGCGATCAGAGCAGTACTTGAAAAGATTAAGGAGCAGCAGAAAGCAAAATTTATTAAGAATCAATGGCTGGAACTTTATGAAAAACTTGCTCAGATTAATATACATTTTTCTAGAAAACAGAATCAGCTTTTTCCTGCACTTGAGAAAAAAGGCTTTGATAAACCTTCGAAAGTAATGTGGTCTTTGGATAACAAAATCAGAGATACATTAAAAGAGGTACATACATTATTGAAGCAGGATCAGGATCAAGCTTTTTTACAAAGACAGGAAGAGGTAGTTGAACTGGTTGAAGATATGATGTTAAAAGAGACAGAGATTCTCCTACCAACGGCCATGGAATTGTTAACGGATGATGATTTTATCTTGATGAGAAAAAGTGATGATGAGATTGGGTACTGTTTGATTGAAATGCCACTCCCTTATCAAGGAACTACAAAAAAAATGGAACAGGATACTTCAAATAATGCTGGATTTATGCAGGAGTTAAGTGATCTTTTGAAAAAGTATCAGATGGCAGGTCAGAATCAAGAAGTGTTGGATGTGAAGCAAGGCAAACTTACCTTGGAGCAAATCAACTTGATTTATCAGCATCTTCCCGTAGATTTATCTTTTGTGGATGAGCATGACTTGGTGAAGTTTTACAGCGATACCAAACATCGTGTATTTCCCAGAAGTGCTGGTGTTATAGGAAGAGCCGTGCAAAACTGTCATCCAAGAGAAAGTGTTTCAACAGTGGAAGAAATTATTCGTGCATTTAAAACTGGCGAACAGGAAGAGGCAGAATTCTGGTTGGAAATGGGAGACAAATTTATTTATATCATTTACCGAGCAGTACGAGATACGAACGGAAACTTTCGTGGAGTCTTAGAGATGATGCAGGATGTTACAAAAATACGAAGTTTAACTGGTAGTCAAAGATTGTTATCCTGGAATCAGGAGCAAAAAACAGAAGAAAAGAAAGGTAATATCACTGAAAATCCATATGGAATTACGGAACAAACCATCGTTGGAGATTTGGTAAAAGAATATCCTTATATCAAAGAATTTTTACTATCTTTATCTCCTAAATTTCAGAAACTTAAAAACCCAATCTTATTTAAATCCATGTCACAAATTGCAACTTTAGAAATGATTAGTTCCAGAGGAGATTTTGAAACCAGCGAGTTCATTCAAAGAATCGTTGAGGAAATTCAGATTCACTCAAAATAAAAAAAGCGTGGGATCATCTTCCCACGCTTTTTAAGAATTACTCTTTAACAGCTGTATAATTTTTCGCTATTTCATCCCAGTTAAGAACTTCATAAAAAGCCTTTACATAATCACCGCGAAGATTCTTGTATTTAAGATAATATGCATGTTCCCAAACATCGATACCAAGAATAGGTGTCCATTCTCCTTTTGTTTCAAATACAGGATTATCCTGATTTGGACTGGAAGAAACTTTGAGGTCTCCAGCTTTGTTGGCAGATAGCCAGGCCCAGCCAGAACCAAAGCGTTGAATGGATAGTGCGGTTAGTTTTTCTTTGAGTGCATCATAACCACCAAAGGTCTCTGTAATTTTAGCAGCCAGATCGCCAAATGGTTCCTTTGATCCGCCAGGTTTCATGGTTGTAAAATATAGATTGTGATTATAGAAACCACCTCCGTTATTGCGAATCGTTTGAGAAACAGCTTCGTCACCCACAGTATCCAACTTAGTTAACAATTCCTCAATACCCAAATTTGAGAATTCTGGAACCTTTTCTAAGGCTGCATTTAAGTTATTGGTATAAGCACTATGGTGCTTGGTATAATGTGTTTCCATTGTGAGTGCATCAATGAAGGGTTCTAAATCTGAAAAGTTATAATCTAAAGCTACTTGTTTAAACATGATTGTAATCTCCTTTGCCTTTGTTTATAATAAATGTAATTAAACGTTTTTATTAGTTAGCAATAGCTAACTTTAGTTGTATTATGTCACATTTAAAAAAGAAAGCAAGTACAAATCCTATTGTTTAGAAAAAATTTAGAAATGAGGAAAAGTCTATGGCTCATAATATTTATCAAATCAGTTTTCAAAGTATTTATGTGTTGTATCAGGCAAAAGTTGAGAAAAAAGGTAGAACAGTAGCAGAGCTGAATCAGGTTATCTGCTGGATGACAGGGTATTCGGAAACGCAGTTAAAAGAACTTCTGGAAACAGATATGAGTTTCCGGGATTTCTTTGAGAAAGCCCCAGAAATGAATGAAAAAAGGATTCTTATTACAGGTAAGATTTGTGGAGTTCAAATTGAAGAAATTCAAGATCCACTTATGAAAGAAATCCGGTATTTGGATAAATTAGTGGATGAACTGGCAAAAGGAAGAGCCATGAGCAAAATATTAAGAGAATAAGACAGATAACTTCTGTCTTTTTTTTAGTACAAAATAGTTTAGTTACTAAAAAATATTGCATTTTTGATTTATTTGATATAGAATAATTCCTATGTAAATACTATGAAAGGCTGGTAGCTGTTGTATGAGTCAGGAACAACAAATTATTCAGAAACTTTACGAGACTGTAAACCTATTGGTATGTGAGATACGAACAGCCAGGTTTTATGGAACAGATTTTCAACTTAGTTATTCGGATTTGTCTTTTTTGAAATGTGTGGAACGAAATGAAGGTGTAAGAGCCTCGGAGATTTCAGGTTTCCTTGGGATGACCAAAGGGGCAGTTGCTCAACAGTCGAAAAAATTACAGGAATCTAAATTGTTAACCATGTATAGAATTGAGGGTAACAAAAAGGAAGTTTATTATAGGCTGACTGAGCAGGGCAAATTAGCCTGTGATAATTTTAATCAGTTTACAGAAACCATGAATAAACCAATACGAGAATATCTATCAGGCTTAGATGAAGTAACACGTAATGATGTAGAGGGTTTATTTGATCATATTTTAACAGAAATTGCGAAAGGAAAGGAATGCTATATCAAATGTCTGTGTGAAGAACCCACAGATCTTGATGCAGAAGGCAGGTGCGAAAAATGCAAAAGAATATTTTAGAAATCAAAGATTTACAAGTAGAAATTGAAGGAAAGAACATATTGCGTGGTCTTGATTTATCCATAAAAGAAGGAGAGATTCATGTTATTATGGGACCCAATGGAGCTGGAAAATCTACTCTTGCAAATGTGATTATGGGAGATCCAAGATATGAAATCACGGAAGGTAGTCTTTTCTATCAGGGAGAAGATATCAAAGATGACAGAACAGATGAACGTGCCAGAAAAGGGATCTTTTTATCCTTTCAGGCTCCAGAGGAAATTCAAGGGGTTTCCTTAGAAAACTTTATTAAAGCGGCGAAAGGTGCTGTTTCCAAAGAACCAGTAAAATTGTTCCCATTTAAAGAAGAACTCAAGGAAAAAATGGAATCCTTAAAAATGGATCCCTCCTATGCAAAGCGTTATTTAAACGTAGGATTTTCTGGTGGTGAAAAGAAAAAAAGTGAAATTTTACAAATGATGATGTTACAACCTAAGTTGATTATGTTGGATGAAACAGATTCCGGACTGGATGTGGATGCCGTAAAATTGATTTCGGAAAACATTGCAAGATCAAGACAGGAACATCAATCTATGCTTATCATTACACATGTTACCAAAATTTTACAGAAATTAGATGTGGATTATGTCCATGTGCTTTCAGAAGGTAAAATAATTCGCACAGGAGATGCTTCTATTATAGAAGAAATTTCAAACGATGGCTTTATGGCCATGAGCAGATAGGGGGAGACAGATGGAAAAGGAAAAAACAAGACTAGAGGATGTCTCCAGAGCCCTCTATGATATCAAAAATCCAGACGTGTTTCAGTTTAAAACTGCCTCTGGTTTAACCGAAGATATAGTAAGAGAAATCTCCAGCCAGAAAAATGAACCAGACTGGATGCTGGCTCACCGATTAAAATCTTTGGAGAATTATCACAAGATTAAAATGCCAGTTTGGGGTCCATCTTTAGAGGAACTAAACATGGATGATATTGTTACTTATGTAAGACCCAAAACTGATTTGAAAAATGATTGGAAAGATGTTCCGGAAGATATTAAAAATACATTTGAACGTCTTGGTATTCAAAAAGCAGAGCAGGAATCCTTAGCGGGTGTAGGCGCTCAGTATGATTCTGAGGTAGTATATCACAACATGCGAGAAGATTTACTAAAGCAAGGCGTGGTTTATACGGATATGGAAAATGCAGTTCAGGAGTATGAGCACATAGTAAAAGAGCATTTTATGAAACTGGTTCCTCCTTCAGACCATAAGTTTGCTGCCCTTCATGGAGCAGTTTGGTCCGGTGGTTCCTTTGTATATGTGCCAGAGGGAGTTCACGTTGACTTCCCACTACAATCTTATTTCCGATTAAATGCTCCAGGAGCAGGACAGTTTGAACATACTTTGATTATCGTTGAAAAAAATGCCAGCCTTCATTTTATCGAAGGTTGTTCAGCACCAAAATATAATCAGATTAATCTTCATGCAGGCTGTGTAGAATTATTTGTAAGAGAAAATGCGAAACTTCGTTATTCAACCATAGAAAACTGGTCTAAAAACATGATGAACTTAAATACCAAACGTGCCTTGGTTGATAAAAATGGAACCATTGAGTGGATATCAGGAACCTTTGGATCACATATTACTATGCTCTATCCCTCCAGTATTTTACGAGGAGAAGGAGCAAAATCTGAATTCACAGGCATAACATTTGCATCAAAAGGTCAACATCTGGATACCGGAACAAAAGTAGTTCACGCTGCTAAAAATACATCCTCTACCATTCATTCTAAGTCCATTTCAAAAGATGGAGGAAAATCTGTGTATCGAAGCTCCGTGGTAATGAATGAAAATGCTACAGGTTCAAAATCATCTGTGATTTGTGAGTCTTTGATGATGGATGCCATCTCAAGAGCAGATACCATTCCCGTTATGGATATTCGAAACGATGAAATTGATATCGGACATGAAGCCAAAATTGGTAGAATCAGTGATGATGCCATTTTTTATCTGATGAGCAGAGGTCTTACGGAGCAGGAAGCAAAAGCAATGATTGTACGTGGTTTTGTGGAACCAATCGCAAAGGAACTGCCATTGGAATATGCAGTGGAAATGAATCAGCTTATTACATTAGAACTGGAAGGGACCATAGGGTAGGGTGAAAAAGTATGATAGATAAAAACACACAACAAAATACTCAGGTAAGTTCTAAGGTCACAACAATTCCAGTAAGAACCTGGTCCTGGTTACATGTAAATGATACGACGATTACAACCATAGAAGAAAAGGAAGTACAAGAGATTCTTCAAATCCAAGTGCCTCAGGAAATAGAAATCGTTCATTCGATTCAGGAATATCAAAATTTAGAGATACTTTGCGATAAAAAAGCAGAAGATGCTTATTTGGAACAATTTCAAAAATCAGGGGTAACAGAACGTACCATAAAGATTCCCAAGGATTACCGGGGAGAAGAGGCTATTCGTATCACCACAGATTTTAAGCAACATCATTCTGCTTCCATAGAAGATCTTGTGATTATGGCAGGTAAACATAGTGATTCGACGGTTTATCTTGAGGGATATTCTGATGATAGCAAAGAATATTATCACCTTGGAAGAATTCGCGTTATATTAGAGGAAGGTGCCAGCTTAAAGCTGGTAAAAGCTCAGTTTTATTCAGATAAAACAAGTCATCAGGAAGTATTTGGTGCATTGTTAAAAGAGAATGCCACCTTACATCTTATCGATGCACCGCTTGGATCAAAAGGATCTGTTCAAAACTGGAATATTATTATGGAAGGAAGAGAAAGTGAAGCCAGTGTTGATTTGCTATATATAGGCGATCAAGAAAAGCAGTTGGATTTTACTTCTCGTCTAGAGTTTCGAGGAGAGAAAACCAATGGTGAACTACGGATTAAGGGAATTCTTCTGGGAAAAAGTCGCAAAATTCTGAGAGATACCTTGGATTTCATCTCTGGAGCGAGAGGTTCCGTTGGAAGAGAAGTGGAAGATGTGTTGATGTTAAGTGGGAAGGTTCGAAATCTTTCAGTTCCGCTCCTTCTTTGTGGGGAAGATGACGTAGTGGGTGAACATGCGGCGACTTCAGGAAAATCTGATGAGAAGGTATTGTTCTATTTAATGAGTCGCGGACTAACAGAAGAGGAAGCTAAATTACTACTTGCTGAATCCAAGTTTGCAGCAGTATTAGATCAACTAGAAGATGGAAACATCAAAGAACAGATACTTCATTATCTACAAAAAGCTATGAAAAAGGAGGACTAGGAGTGAGCCGTGTCGTAAATCCCTATCGTAAGGATTTTCCACTTTTTCAGGCGGAGGATCAAAAAGAATTAGCATTGGCATATCTAGACAATGCAGCAACCACGCAGAAGCCTTATGTTACTTTGCTTGCGGAACAACTATATTATGAATCAAAAAATGCAAATCCACATCGAGGAGCTTATGATTTAAGTGTGGAAGCTACCATGCTTTTGGAAGAAACCAGAGATATGGTAAAACATTTTTTTACGGTACCCAAAGAAGGTGAGATTATTTTCACCAAAGGAGCCACAGAAAGTCTGAATCTGCTTGCCTATAGTTATGGGCTGACCCATTTAAAACAAGGGGATGAAATACTTCTTCCGATCTCGGAGCACCATAGTAACTTAGTGCCCTGGCAGATGGTTGCCAAGCAAACGGGTTGTAAATTAGTGTATTTAAATTTAAATGAAGAAGCAAATATTTCCTTAGAGGAAGTCAAAGGGAAGTTAAGTAATAAAACAAAATTGGTAACCCTAGCCCAGGTCTCCAATGTTACGGGTAGTATTTATCCAGTTGCAGAAATTATCAGGCTTGCCCATGAAAAAGGTGCCATCGTTATTGTAGATGGAACCCAGGCAGTTCCACATTTACAAGTGGATATCACAGAACTAAATCCGGATTTTTATGTGTGTTCAGGTCATAAATTGTATGGACCAATGGGTGTTGGAATTTTATATGGAAAAATGGATTTGCTAAATCAAATGTCTCCATTCTTATATGGTGGAGATATGATTGAATACGTTGAGGATTTTAGTGCTACCTATGCTCCTGTTCCACAAAAATTTGAAGCAGGAACCCAAAATATGGGCAGTATAGCAGGTTTAAGAGGAGCCCTTACTTATCTGGAAGAAAAAAACAGAAATCAGCTGTTTCAATATGAGGAAGAGTTAAGCAACTATTTACTAGAACAGCTTAAAAAGGTTCCTCATGTACAGCTTGTAGGAAATAAAACAGGAAACAATCGCATCGGCGTGGTTCCTTTTCTAGTAGAAGACGTGCATCCACATGATGTGGTTACCATTTTAAATCAGGATCGTATTGCTATTCGGGCAGGTCATCACTGTGCACAGCCACTTCATCGACATTTGGATGTTCTTGCAACCTGTAGGGTAAGTCTTAGTTTTTATAATACGAAAGAAGAAATAGATCGTCTTTGTGAAAGTTTAAAAGGAGTTAGGAGGTGGTTCGGCTATGGATCTGAAAGAACTATATAGTGATATTATCTTAGAATATAGTCAGGATAAAACCTATCGAAAACCATTAATGCGTCCTACTGTACGAAATCGAGGGGTGAATCCAAGTTGTGGAGACAACATTGAATTGGAATTACAAATCGAAGATCATAGGATTAAGGAAGTAGCGATTCTTGGAAAAGGTTGTGCAATCTCAGAAGCATCAGCAGGAGTTATGGCAGAATTGATACAGGGTAAAACCGTGGAGGAAGCCAGAACTTTAAGTGACTTATTTGTCTCCATGATTCAAAAAAAAGTAACAGAAGAACAGCAGTTAAAAAGTCTAGAAGCAGGAATTGCTTTTCAAAATATTTCCAATATGCCAGCCAGGGTGAAATGCGCAGTACTATCCTGGCACACTCTGGAAGAAGCACTAAATCAAGAAGCGTAAAGAAAATCCACCAAATCAGGTGGATTTTATTCTTAGGCTTAAAGGTTATTAAACCACAAGAAGCTTTAGTATTAACCCTATTTGGTAAGTATGTTGGAACCCTAAAACAAGAAGGTTTTTACTTTGTAAATCCGTTTTGTTCAGCAGTTAATCCAGCTTCTAAAACAAAACTTGGGCAAAGCGGTGATGTGGCAGCAGGTTCAGGTAAATCAGTACAGATTAATACTGCTACTCAAAGTGTAGATATGGAATTATATAATAAGAAGATATCTTTAAAAATCATGACTTTAAATAATAGCCGCCAGAAAATCAATGATTGCCTTGGTAATCCAATTGAAATAGGAATTGCAGTTATGTGGAAGGTTGTTGATACAGCAAAAGCAGTGTTTGATGTGGATAATTATAAAGAATATCTGTCCTTACAATGCGATAGTGCCCTTCGAAATATTGTTCGTACCTACCCTTATGATGTAGCTCCGAATGTAGATACAACTGGAGATGGACAGGCAGACGAAGGTAGTCTTCGTGGCAGATCAAAAGAAACAGGTTCCTCTTCGATTGTCTGAAAATCTTTATAACGCTCTTGCAAAATGGGCGGAGGATGATTTTCGCTCTGTCAATGGACAAATCGAATATCTGTTAACAGAATGTGTGAAACAAAGAAAAAAGAATGGGAAGTAAAACATATGAATTTTCATGTATTTCATATCTATTTTCCACAGTTATCTATTCTCTCCTGGATGATATAATAGAACAAATGTATAAAAAAGGAGAGGGATTTATGAAAAAAATGAAACATTTTATGGTTCTTGCAGCTTTGATGAGTTTTTTCACAGTTGCAGTCAGTGGCTGTTCTAAAACAGATAACACCACAGCAGAGCAAACAGAGACAGTTACAGAAACCACAGAAGAAGCCACAACCGAAGCTGAACTTTCTGCCGTAGAGGTAGCAAAGCGCATGGGAAATGGAATAAATCTTGGAAATACCATGGAAGCATATGGTCGTAAAACCGTTGGGATTTCTGCAGAAGTATCCCAATATGAAACAAGCTGGGGCCAGCCAGTAACAACAAAAGAAATGATAGATGGAATGAAGGCAGCTGGTTTTGATTCCATTCGTATTCCAGTAGCTTGGACTAATATGATGGATTTCGAAAATGGAGATTATACCATCAATCCTCTATTATTGGATCGTGTGCAGGAGATTGTAGACTGGGCCATTGCTGCGGATATGTACGTAATTGTAAATGATCACTGGGATGGTGGCTGGTGGGGAATGTTTGGTTCTGAAACCAAAGAGACTCAGGATAGAGCCATGGAACTTTATAAATCCATGTGGACACAGGTTTCCGAACGCTTCAAAGATTATTCCGATTTATTGATTTTAGAATCAGCCAACGAAGAATTGGGCTCTAGATTAAACGATAGAGATTATGCAGAAGATTCAGGAAATTTAACAGAAGATGAATGCTACACATTAACCAATCTGATTAATCAGACGTTTGTAGATGTAGTTCGTTCCACTGGTGGAAAGAATGAATCCCGTTTTCTGTTAATCGCAGGTTACAATACAGACATCGATAAAACAATTGATGACCGATATAAAATGCCAACCGACACTGCAACTGACAAATTATTACTTTCTGTTCACTACTATACTCCTTGGAGTTATTGTGGTGCTACAGCACAGGCAAGCTTTAAATCTGAAGCAGCTTATAAAGAAATGAATCGTTTGATGGGCAAATTATCCAAATTTACAGATGCTGGGATTCCAGTAGTAATTGGTGAATACGGTGCACTTTTAACCGCAGACGGTGAATACAAAAATAACACCATTGAATTCACACAAAATTTACTGGCAAATTGTGATCTTTATGGATTAGTACCTATGTTATGGGATACCAATGCATTTTTCAAAAAAGATTTACTAAAGATAGAATACGAAGAACTAGCGAAACTTTACCTTGATAATTCATACGCAAAACAGTCTGCATTATCAGAAGATGACATTCGTAAAAACGCTCAGGATATGTTAGCAACAGGACTTGCTGCAGGAAGATTAAATGATGAGAATTCAGATGAAGTAATTTTGGATGGTTCTGAAAAAGCAATCGCATGGATCATGTACAGCGATGGTAGCTGGGTAGGAAATAATGTGGGTGATGTTTATAACCCAACCTCTAAAGTAGATGGACTCATTGCTAACGATGTAGAGATTACCGAAGCAGGAACCTATACCATCTCTATTGATGCTACGGGTACAGCAAGCGGACATTTAACAGGTCTTATCTTTTCAGCAATTGGTATTTCAAATGGGGAGTTATTGTTCCCTGGATATATCATAGAATTAAAAGAGTTAAAAATTAATGGAGAGCCTTATACCTTACTTGGCACACCATTTACAAGTACAGATGATAAGATTTGTACACGTTTGAATTTGTATAATTCATGGGTAACAGAAGCGCCAGCAGAAGCAAGAACAAAAGATGGAAGTAAAGAAGGTCTTTCAGCTCAACTCATCGATCCACTTGGAATTGATGAAGTTCAAACACTTGAAGTAACGTTTGAATACGGACCAGCAGAATAAAAAAATGAACAGCCTGTGGGAAAGAAATTTCTCGCAGGCTTTTTTTTCTGTATTTTGTAGGGGCAACTTCTATAGTATCTCCTGTCAAAACTAATCAGATTCTTGCTAAAATAGAATTGGGTATTTTTTTCTTTATACCAAAAAAATATAACTGATGAAACAGTTGGAATTGAGGGAAAGATGATTCGTATTGTACAAACAAAACAAGGTCTGGTTCGAGGATTGCCTGCTGCAGACCCCTATATAACGGCATTTAAAGGAGTGCCTTTTGCTAAACCACCAGTTGGAGAACTTAGATGGAGAGCCCCTAGAGAAGCAGATTCTTATGAAGGAATAAAAGACTGTTTTGACTTTGCGCCTATTTCTATGCAAAATACACCGGGAGAAAATAAAGAGGATTTTTATAGTAGAGAATGGAATCTATATCCTGAAATACCCATGAGTGAGGACTGTTTGTATTTAAATATCTGGACACCAGCCAAAGAGCCAGTAGAAAAACTACCTGTGTATGTCTGGTATTTTGGAGGTGGTCTTCAATATGGAAATACTGCAGAAATGGAATTTGATGGAGAAAGAATCGCAAGAAGAGGTATCGTTGTTGTTACCGTAAATTATAGAATTAATGTATTTGGTTTTTTTTCTCATCCAGACTTAAGCCTGGAGAATCCGGATGCTCCAACAAATTTTGGTAATCTAGATCAAAAGGCTGGTTTAAAATGGGTTTATGAGAATATAGAGAATTTTGGTGGTGATCCTGAACAAATAACCATTGGAGGACAATCAGCGGGAGGTGGAAGTGTTTTAACGCAGTTAAACGATCCGTCAAATGCTCCCTATATCAAAAGAGCTGTAGTAGAAAGCGGCATGTTTTTAAGTCCTTTTCATGACAGCCCTTATACAACGATTGAGCAATCGGAAAAGCAGGGAATCGAATTTTTTGAAAAACTAGGTATCAAAACATTACAGGAAGCGAGAGCGCTACCAGCAGAATATTTAAGAGATAAAAATCGTGATTTTGGCTTGCAGTGGTGGACAGCAACCGACGGTGTGTTTCAAAAAGCCTATTATCTGGAGAATCTTCTACAAGGAAACGTATTGGATGTACCTCTGTTTTTCGGCTATACCAAAGATGAATTTATCGAAGAAAATCAGGGTAGAGTTGTAAATACCATAGAGTTTGCAGTTCAGGAAGCGGTTCGCTCCATGAAGCAAACAGGAAAACATAAACATTCTTATTGTTATGAATTTGCCCTTTCCTTACCAGGAGACGATCAACCTGGGGCTTTTCACTCCTCAGACTTGTGGTTTTTCTTTGAGACTCTTGCGAAATGTTTTCGCCCATTTACTGGGGTTCATTATGACTTATCGAGATGGATGTGTAACTATCTGGCAAATTTTATTAAAAATGGCAATCCCAATGGGAATGATCAGGATAAAAATCCGATGCCAGAATGGAAGGATTGTCTTAGTGAAGAAGATAATCTGATGGTATTTGATGTGTTATGCTCTACGAAAAAATTAGAAAAGGACAAATAAGATGCTACAATTAGAGAAAATTTTTTCAGACCATATGATGTTACAAAGAAATCGTGAGAATCGGTTGTTTGGATGGGATAATCCAGGTGAAAGAATCCGTATTTCTATAAAAAATCAAAGCTATGAAACCCTGGCAGATGAGACTGGATACTGGGAGGTTATGCTTGCTCCTATGAAAGAGGGAGGACCTTATTCCATGCTGCTTATTGGAAGTAGCCAGATTGAAGTAAAAGATATCTTAATTGGAGATGTGTATTTTTTATCTGGGCAGTCCAATATGGAGATGAAGATTACAGAAACCTTAGATGTGACAAAACTTGAAACGCTAGAAGAAGTAAATGAGATACGTTTCCTATCTGTGGTACCCAATTTTGTTTATGATGATAAACAAGTAACGATGCCTTCTCTTAGTTGGAAAAGGGCAGAAAAAAATAATTTTTCGGATATGAGTGCCATAGGTTATTTTTTTGCCCTGGAAATTGTAAAGCATCAAAATGTACCGGTGGGACTGATTCAAACCGCAGTTGGTGGGAGTAGTATCGAAGCCTGGATGCGTAAAGAAACTTTAGAAGCTCTTGGAAATTCTTGCTCGGAAATTACTGCATTTCAAGAAGCAGGTGCTTTGGAAAAGACGATAATGGAACAGGTGAAAATAAGAGATGCTTGGTCAAAACCCCTCCTTGAAGAGCAGGATGCTTCCTTGGAACAATGGGAAGACTGGTATTTACCACAGATTATTCAAGCAGATCAGAGAGAAGCTTACTATGGCTCAATTTGGTTGGAAAAAGAATTTATTCTGGAAGAATTACCTAGCAAAGATGCTATTCTTCGAATGGGCCTAATGATAGATGAAGGAAGTATCTGGATCAATGGTTATTATATAGGAAGAGGTTTACATCGTTATGAGATGTTGCGTTTTCCTGTTTGCAAAGAAATTCTGAAGAAGGGAAGCAATATCATTCGAATTCGTCTGATTGTGGCAGGTGGCCTGGGTGGCTTTGTTCCACAAAAGCCATATCAGCTTTTCCTTGGAGAAAGCACGGTGGATTTGTGTGGACTTTGGAAGTTGAAAAAGGGATTGCGGGTTGAAGCGAAAGCACCAGATGTTTTGTTTCCCCCATTACTACCCCTTGGACTTTTCTATGGAGTGTTGCGTCCTTTAAAATCTTTGGAATTTCGCTCTGTCCTATGGTATCAAGGAGAAAGTAATGTAGGGCATTTGGAGGATTATAAGGAACTTTTTTACGAAATGAAAAAGGACTGGGAGAGGGAATTTGAAAGACCTTTGAATTTTTGCTGCGTGGAATTAGCCAATTACCAGGATCCTTTGAATCAAGTAACGGATACAGGCTGGGCCAAGATACGCGATGACCAAAGAAGATGCAGGATGGAAGATAACAAGACAGAAGGTTTAATTGGAGTGGTTTCAGCCATGGATCTGGGTGAAAAAACAGATTTACATCCTCATAATAAAAAGGAAGTAGCCTATCGTATCAGTCTTTGGGTGCGTAAACATATCTATCAGGAAGAAATATGTTGTCAAGGACCTGTCCTTGATGCTTTTGAAAAAAATGGCAATCAGTTAATCTTGCATTTTCTCTATGATGATGCGAAAAATCAACCAATTGCAAATTTTGAAATACTGACGAAAGAAGGTTTCTGGGTTAAAAAAGAAGCCATTCACAAGGATTCCTGCGTAAAAATAATAATACAGGATGAGGATGCAAACAGACTTCGCTATGCATGGTATGATAATCCAGGTCCTTTAAATTTTTACAATCAGCAAGGATTACCTGCGGAATGTTTTTTGATAGAATTTGAATAGTATTTTTTACCCTGAGTATGATAAACTAAAGGTATTCACACAGTCAGATGGGAGAAAAGGCATGGAGAAGTTTTTAAGACGCTTTGAAAGTTTTATGGATGATTTTGAAATACGCAAGAAATTATTTATTCTATATATTGTCTGCGTAATTCTTCCGCTGATTGTTACCGATGGATTTATTATTTATTTTGTTGTGCATTCCGAACAGACGGAACGACAGCATGATATGGAAAACATTGCCAATGCGGTGCAATATAACTTTACCAATTCCATCAACAATGCATCAGGTGTTGCCAGAAATATTTATATGAATAAGTACATCAATGATTTCCTTGGAAAAGAATATGAAAATCCGCTGGAATATGTGACTTCTTATCAGGAATATTTTAAAAATGTATTGTTTGATAGTGGCTTTGGTTCAGATAATATTATCGTAAAGATGTATTCAGATAATGAAACCATAATCCGAGGGGGTAAATTTGGTAGTTTGGATGAGATTACCGATCAGGACTGGTATGAGCAACTGCAAACCTCCGAAACGGATAAAACAATTCTCTTTTTATATGACAAAAGCAAGGTTCCTATGGTTGAGGCAAAGCGTAAAATTATTTTTGCTCAAAAATTAAATTTTTATCGAGGCGACCCTTATGAAAAGGTTTTAACGGTGGAGATTGATTACAGTTCTCTGGTTCGAAATCTTGTAAAAATGAATTACGACATGCCTGTTTTTATCTGTAATGGAAATGAGATTTTACTTTCTAATGAGGATTATAACAGTGTGGGAAAGAATTTTCATGAATTTACCTTTCAAAAAAGAGTTGGCTACAGTCAGGATATGAGTCTCTATGGTATGGATTTTCAAATCTATATATTGAAACCGGAGATGGCTATGGTTAGTCAGATGATGAATAGTTTTCCGGTGTTAATTATTTCCTTGATACTGGTAAATGTTATTTTGCCTTTTATTCTGGTATGGGGCTTTAATCGTTCCTTTACAGTTCGAATCAGTGAACTAAGCGAGGTATTTCAAAAGATTGATGATGAACGACTGGTTCAAATTTATGATGTGCGGGGGGAGGATGAAATTGGAGATTTGATGCGTAACTATAATAAAATGGTTGCACGAATCAATGATCTGATTGAAACTGTGTACGTAGGAAGAATGAAAGAGCAGGAAATGATGGTGGCCAGACAAAATGCTGAACTTTTGGCCTTACATAGCCAGATTAATCCTCATTTTTTATTTAATGCCTTAGAAAGTATACGAATGCATAGCATTATTAAGATGGAATATGAAACGGCGGATATGGTAGAACGACTGGCAATCATGCAACGACAGTATCTGGAATGGGGCAATGATATGGTTGAAGTTCACCAGGAAGTGGAATTTGTAAGAGCGTATCTGGAACTTCAGAAATATCGCTTTGGGGATAAACTTTCTTATTCCCTTGATTTAGAAGATTCCTGTAGAAAATTTAAAATACCAAAATTGACCTTGGTGACCTTTGTGGAAAATGCCTGTGTCCATGGAATCGAAAGCAAATCGAAACCAGGATGGATTTTTGTCCGCGTATTTGAAGAAGGCCAAATGCTTTGTCTGGAAATCGAAGACACAGGTCATGGCATGGAAGAAGAACAATTAGAAGATTTAAGAATAAAGATGGAATATGCAAGTATTGAAATGCTGCAGAATAAGGGTAGGGTAGGAACAGTAAATGCCTGTCTGCGCCTTAAAATGCATACAGAAAACCAAGTGAAGTTTCATGTAGAAGGTGAAAAAGGAATGGGAATGCTGGTGCAAATGTATATTCCTTTGCAGTATGTATAGGGATTTGGAGGAAAAATGATGTTACGAGTGTTGCTGGTAGATGATGAACCCTTTATTTTACAAGGGCTAAAGGTGTTGTTTGACTGGGAAACGGAAGGTTTTGAAATCGTGAAAACCGCAGGTGATGGGGAAGAAGCACTAAAATATCTGAAGGAACAACAGGTGGATTTAATTATCGCAGATATTAATATGCCAGGAATCAATGGACTAGAACTATTAGAAAAAATTCGCGGTGAAAATATATCAGATGCCTATTTTGTTTTCTTGAGTGGTTATGCGGATTTTTCTTATGCTCAAAAGGCGATTTCCTATGAATGTACCTATTACCTTCTAAAACCTGTGGAAAAAGAGGAACTATTAAAGGTTTTAAAAAAGGTTCTGGAAAAAAATGAGAAACGGATAGAAACCATACAAACCAGTGTGAAAATGGAAAGAGCTTACCTGGCCCGTAATATGATATCTGTGATATTAGGAAAGTATGATTCTGCAAATCTGGAGTATGTAAAGGATTATACCCGGTTTTCTGATTTCTTATATTATGTAGAGATTGAATTAGATGGAATGCAACTGGAAGATGAAATCACAGATCAGGAGAAGCGAGAATATCAGAGAAAATTGTTTCAGTCTTGCCTTGATTTCTTAAAAGAAGATGGAAATCATTGTATTTTTGATGTTTCAGGACATGAAAAAATATATGATGTGGGCTTTGTTTTCTGTGATTATATGGCACACCAGGAGGGAATGACGGAATCAAAATATTTGGAATATTTTCAAAAATATCTTCAAGATGCAATCGGATTACCTGTTATTATGTTGGTTGGGAAAAAAGTGAATGATATTTCCCAAATTGCAAAATCTTATCGAGCGGCATCCATGTTACGATCTTTTCAGGGCTTTCATAGCAAAAAGAATATTTATTATTATGAAGAAGATATTCAGGTTACCAACACTGGGATTGTATTATGTAAACAAAGTCTGGATCAACTGGTTCAGGCAGTTGAGCAGAATAATTCAGCAACCATTATCAAAGGGGTATCTGTATTTTTTGAAGAAATGCAATCCAAGGGCCTTTCAGAAAAAATTATCAATTTAAATATTAATTACCTGTTATTTCAGCTAATTCATCTGGCTACAGAGCAGGATGATGGAATTAATCAGGAAGAGATTCTTCGTATGATTAGTGAAAGTACCTTTGATGAGGGCATAATGCGTGGTAGTAAAGCCCATATTACAAGATTTGCCTGTGAATATGGGGATTATTTAACACAGCTTAGAAAAAAAGTGTCCAGAGGTGTCCTTTCCGAAGTGGAAAAGGAAGTGCAGGAACATTATGCAGATAATCTTACACTGAAAGATTTGAGTGAAAAGTATTATGTTAACAGTGCGTATTTGGGACAACTTTTTCGAAAAAAGTATGGGCAATCCTTTAAAGACTATTTGAATGCATATCGGATTGAACAGGCTGCAACACGACTGCTTCGTACGGATGATAAAATATATTGTATAGCGGAAGCGGTAGGTTATCATGATCCGGATTATTTTGTGAATCGCTTTATTGCGCAAAAAGGATGTACACCAGCCAGGTTCCGAAAACAGGCACAGGAACAACGGGCAAATTAAAAATAGGGGTAAAGTATAGAAAACAACATCTATACTTTGCCCCTTGTTTTTATATAGTTTCTCCGTTTGTTTGTTAGAGGGATAAGGATATAATGAAACTATCAAAAAACAAGGGAGGGTATACAATGAAAAAGAAACAAATTTTTAGTTTGTTACTTGCAGCAACTTTAACCATTTCAATGCTGGCAGGCTGTGGTAGCAAAACAGATGAGTCAACAACAGGCACATCAAGCGATACTGGTTCTACAACAACAGAAGCAGAAGAAACATCAACTGGGGAAATCAAAGAATTCACTGCTTTCTTCGCAGTAGCAGGAACTGAAATCAATGATGATAATGTTATTCAGCAGATGATCGCAGAAAAAACTGGAGCTAAGGTAAAAGAAACCTGGTTAACAGGACAGACAGACAAAGAAGCAATTGGTACATTTATTGCAGGTGGAGAATATCCAGACTTTATCGAAGGTGGTAGTGGTACACCTCAATTAATCGACGCAGGTGCATTAGTTGCTCTTGATGACTACATCGAAAAATATCCAAACATCAAAGCATTATTTTCTGAAGAAGATTGGGACAAACTTCGTCAGGCAGATGGTCACATCTACTTCATTCCTCAGTTCGGAACTGTTAATAATGAAGAAAAAGTAACCACTCATAATGATGAAGCATTCTGGATTCAGACCAGAGTATTAAAATGGGCAGGATACCCAGAAGTAAAAACAATGGATCAGTACTTTGAATTGATCAATTCTTACCAGGCTGCAAATCCTACCATGGAAGATGGAACTAAAAATATTCCATATACCATTCTTTGCGAAGACTGGAGATACTTCTGTCTTGAAAATGCACCTCAGTTCTTAGATGGA
>CANRGO010000046.1 GCA_947630125.1 uncultured Lachnospiraceae bacterium
ATATTTCTGCATAAATCGCCCTCCTTTTTCTTATATTTTATCATTATAAAATTGTAGATACAATGATTATTTACATATGCTCATAAATAAATTAGATTTTAATGAATAAAAAGTGAGTGGAAATTTGTTTAATAGGCTGAGTAGTGTATAAAATGCTTTTTACTAGAATATGGAATGAGTACTTTTAACTTTATAAACTTTGTAAACAGCCTTGTAAGGGTTAAATGAAAAACTAAATTCCGCACCCCCCTCATACTATGTCGATATGGGTAAAATATTAAATAAATTACCTATATCAAATTGACATGGGTAAAAATCAGTGATAAAATACCTTTATTATGGAGGTGCTTAAAATGTATGAGCAAAAATTACCTATGTTGCCGCCAAGTTTTGAACTGGAAACGAAGGCAGTACTAAAGCAACTGGCCAGAGCCAATCGTGCATTAGCAGAATTAAAAGGATATGCAGATACAATTCCTAATAAACATATCCTTATTAATGCGGTTATGATTAACGAATCCAAGGATAGTTCTGCAATTGAGAACATTATAACAACTCATGATGACTTATATCAAGCGATGAGTAATGCAAGTGGTGCAAGTCCGGCCGCGAAGGAGGTTGTTAGTTACAGAACGGCTCTGTGGCATGGATATGAGCTTGTTAAAGAGCGTGAAATGATCACAACAAATATGATTATAGAAATTCAAGGTACAATTGAGAAAAATCGTGCAGGAATAAGAAAACTACCTGGCACAGTTCTTCGGAATGAAAGAACTGGAGAAACTGTTTACACTCCTCTAGAAGGAGAAGAAGAAATCAGAATACTTTTAAGTAATTTAGAAAAGTACATGAATGAAGACTACGACGATGTTGACCCTTTAATAAAATTAGCAATTATCCATTATCAATTTGAGAGTATTCATCCTTTTTATGATGGCAATGGCAGAACTGGTAGAATCATAAATATACTATATTTGGTATTAAAAGGGTTACTAGAAAGTCCTATTTTATATCTTAGCAGTTATATCATCAGGAATAAATCAGCATATTATAGGCTTCTTCAAGAAGTACGGACTTCAGAAAAATGGGAAGAATGGATAGTCTATATATTAACGGGAATTGAAGAGATGTCAGAAGAGACATTGAAGTTGGTAAAAAAAATTAATATTGAAGTTGAAATTATGAGTATGGAAATCAAAGAAAGATTGCCTAAGATCTATTCAAAGGAATTGATTGATCTGCTGTTCTATGAATTTTATACAAAAACCATATATATTGAAAATGGTTTGTCGGTAACAAGAAAAACGGCGGCTAACTACCTTGTTTCACTTGAAAATGAAGGTTTTTTGACTTCGGAAAAAATAGGGAAAGAGAGAATCTATCAGAACAAAAGACTGTACGATATAATTAAATTCATGCCATCAAATTGACAGAATAAGTTCAACAAAACATCACTTGGTAGCGCTTCAATGGTGAGGATAGATAAAATGATGCTGCTTTCAATATGAAAGTGCTGAGAATGAAACTTAAAATAAAAGTTTTTTCCTGAATTATAAAGAAGATAAGCTTTCCACCAAGGAACTATTAGGTTCTGACGACATCATTTTTGTATACTCAAGGCACATAGAGACTGTCGTGTTACTCCAGTCTCATTAGAAGAACCTGCGGTTCTTTGTGTGGAGATGGTAATTTTGATGACGAAATGCGGTTTAGAGGCTAAAATATAGATGACATATAGATGTTTTTAAAAATGAGAGATTTTGAAAAAATTTATCTTTGCCACTGTGAGCGATGTCGTAAAGATACAGGCTCAGCACATGCAGCTAATTTATTTTCTTCTACAGCCAAACTAAAGTGACTGTCTGGTCAAGAAAAATCTAAAACCTTTAGTATGAAATCTATTACAGAAATAGAAATTAACTGAGAGGAGAAAATCCATATTTCTATAATAAATAGGACAATTGGATTGTGTTTTGATAAATGAATATGAAAACAGTTTATAGTCCCCCGACCACAGAAGATTATGTAAGTCTTAGATTACGTTCTGGAATGGGGAACAAAGATATTCAAAGAAGTAGAATTGCATTGAGTAACTCAGTGATGATAGTTATATTTGCCTTATAGCAAACCACCCAGCTGATTTACTTTACAATAAACACGGATTTGAATATCTGCCTGAAAACAAATGCGGAATGTTGCGAAACCAAAGCAAAAAATAACGATATTAACTTAAGGCATCGCAAGGTTTCGGGTAAAGTATGTATTAATAGAAGAGGTGTATCTATGGATGAAGAATTGATTGCCCCTTGTGGGATGAACTGCAGTTTGTGCATTGCTTATCAATTTAAAGAAAAAGATATCAATAAACAAGGGTTTCACAAGAAATATTGCCCTGGGTGTATTCCGCGTGGAGAAAACTGCAAACATATGAGAGATAGCTGCGAATTGCAATCTCGATATGCTATTCGTGAATAAAAAGTATCGATGGAACGACGATTAAATTAGTTGCAGTAATTAGAGGTAATAGGAATGAGCATTGAGAAGCAGTATAAAAAAGATAAACGCTTTTTGTAAAAAAAGCAAACCCAGTTCACTAGCAACCAATCGCTATTATGAAATCATAAATAATCTAAGATGATAGTTCGAAATACTAAAAATAGCATAATAAAAGTAACAACAGCAGAATGGAGAATTCAGTGAATACTAATAAAACAATGGGAAAGCACCCACTTATTGAAATATTAAAAAATAATAAGGGAAATGCAAGAACTCTTATTTTTATGGAACCACTGTGGGGGATTCCGTATAATTTAATCGCCCCTTTTGCTACACTTTTTATGTATAATCAGGGAATAACCGACATTCAAATCGGATTAATTCTCTCTATTGCCATGTTTGTACAAGTGTTTTTTTCCTTTTTTGGTGGAATACTTACGGATAAGTTAGGACGTAAATATACAACCATGTTAGGTGATTTTTTTGGTTGGAGTGTTGCCTGTTTGATTTGGGCGATTTCAAATAATTTTTGGTTTTTTTTACTTGCAGTTTTATTTAATAGTTTTGAGCAAATAAATCAGACGGCTTGGTATTGTTTATTGATTGAAGATGTGGAACCAAAGGACTTATTAGGTGTATATACCTGGGTTAATATCGGTGGTCTGGTCGCAATATTTTTTGCACCGTTATCTGGACTGTTGATAAGTTCGTTTTCTGTAATTCCAGTTATCCGTGTGTTATATCTTGTATTTGCATTCAATATGATGATTAAGGTGATTATTACATATAAACATTGTAATGAAACTAGACAAGGAAAGATTCGTAAAGCTGAGACAAAAAACACATCTGTTTTAAAGCTATTATATGAATACAAGGACTTGATACCAAAAGTGCTGAAGAATAAAGAGATTATGAAGGTGCTTGCTGTGTGTGTAATATTGCATATAACCAATCTTGTCAGCACCAACTTCTTTAGCCTATACGTAACGCAAAGATTAGGTATAACAGAAAGTTATTTAGCTTTTTTTCCGATTTTAAATGCAGCGGTTATGTTGATTTTTATGGTTGGAATACAGCACCGTTTAGACACTGTTAAATTTCGAATACCTATGTGGACTGGTTTGGTAATGTATGCTGGATGCTCACTTCTTTTAATATTGACACCGAAAGAGAATATTTCGCTAATTATTCTTTATGTTATTGTTGTTGCTGTGGCCAATGCTCTGGTAATGCCTCGTAAAGACACGCTACTTCAATTAACAATTAATCCAAATGAACGTGCTCGGATTAATGCTTTGATTATGTCCTTTACGATTGCTTTTGCTTCACCCTTTGGCTATTTTGCTGGTTGGCTATCAAGTTTTGACCGTCGACTGCCATTTGTTTTTATCTTTTCAATCTTTATTATTGCAATCATGATTATTGGAAGTATTCGTGAGCCTGAATTTCAGGACAGTTAGGTCTATGACTTAACTGTAATCAATCAAATAAACTTCAAAGAAATGAGGGATATGATATGCCTATAAAAATTGATTATTTGGGGCACAGCGGATTTTTTGTTGAAACGGATAGTAGTCTACTTCTGTTTGATTATTTTCAGGGTGACCTTTCGTTTGTAAAAGAGAAATCAAAAGAAAAGCCCCTATTTGTGTTTGTGAGTCATGCTCACGGGGATCATTTTAACCCAGAGATTTTCTCTCTGGCAGACAGGAAAGAACACACAAAATATCTCCTGTCCTTTGATGTGAAGGGGAAACCCGCGATTCCTGATAGCCTTGATGTTCAATACTTAGATGCTGATAAGACCTATGAAATAGAAGAACTTGGTACAGTGAGGACTCTTATATCTACAGATGAAGGAATCGCCTTTCTAATCGAAGCAACTGGGGAAACCCTCTTTTTCGCGGGAGATCTTCATTGGTGGGATTGGCCTGGAGAAGATCCAGAATGGCTTGCTGAGCAAGAGACCGTATTTAAGCGAGAGATTCAAAAAATGAAGGATACACCGATTGATATTGCCTTCGTTGTTTTAGATGGCAGGCTGAAGGAACATTACGCAAAAGGGATGGAGCATATTCTAAACACCTTACATCCAAAATATGTACTACCTATGCATTTTTGGGAGCATAAAAGTGTAATAGACCGCTTTCGAGAGCTACCTGTAACCAAGGAAGTAGAAACAATCATACTAGATACCACAACAGAAACTCACTGGGAACTTTAATTTAGGAGGAAACTTTTATGAAATTTAAAATGATACATGAAAATTACAATGTTGCTGATTTAGAACGCTCACTTGTATTTTACGATCAAGCACTTGGACTGAAGGAAAAACGCCGCAATACAGCTCAGGATGGTTCTTTTATCATCGTGTATGTAGGAAATGAAGAGACCGATTTTGAATTGGAATTGACTTGGCTCAAGGATCATCCCCAGCCTTACGATATCGGAGAGAAGGAATTTCACCTAGCATTTCGAACAGATGATTATGCTGGGGCACACCAGTTGCATGAAAAAATGGGTTGCATTTGTTATGAAAATCCATCTATGGGAATTTATTTTATTGAAGACCCAGACGGATACTGGCTGGAAGTAGTGCCAAATCGGTAAAAATAAATTGATTCACATGTGGAGACAGAAGTTTGATTGACTTGGAAAGGAATAAAAAATATGAGAGAGATGGAAATGAAAGGAAATCCTTGGGATTCAAATGCAATTACAAGAGAGTACTTTGACTCTTTATTATTAGAAATGAGACATATTGATGCAGTCATACCCTCAACAAAGCTTGAATTATATGGAGAGACCTTTGATACACCCATTATGATGGCTGCACTATCACATTTGAATAATGTATATGAAAATGGAATGGTGGAAATGGCAAAAGGTGCTTTAGCAGCAAATGCTGTGAACTGGGCAGGTATGGGTGACGAAGCTGAAATAGCTGCTATAACAGCCACAGGTGCACGGACAATTAATATCATCAAACCCTATGCTGATAATGACTATATTTTTAAGAGAATTGAATATGCAGAACGCTGTGGGGTTATCGCAGTGGGGATGGATGTGGATCACTCATTTGGAGGAAATGGTTTATATGATGTTGTGTTAGGCGATAAGATGAAACCTAAGACACTTATGGAGCTGAAAGAATTTATAAAATCTACGAAATTGCCTTTTATTATTAAAGGTGTTCTTAGTGAGCAAGATGCCTACAAGGCTTTAGAAGCAGGTGCTAAAGGTATCGTTGTTTCCCATCACCATGGAATTATGAACTATGCAGTTCCACCCTTATATACATTGCCTAAGATTGCAAAAGTCATCAATCGCCAAATTCCTATTTTTGTTGACTGTGGTGTTATGAGCGGAATGGATGTTTTTAAAGCCCTTGCCTTAGGTGCGGATGCAGTATCTGCAGGAAGAGTCATTATGGAACCTTTAAAAAAGAATGGTGCAATGGGTGTAAGAGATCAGATTATAAAGATGACAGAAGAACTTGCTGGAGTAATGGCAAGAACTTGTTCACAGGACTTAAATCATATCGATTCCGCTGTAATCTATCAAAGAAATGGCTGGTAGAAGTGACATAATAGGATAAGGGAAGGGGAAATCGCATTGAGAATAGGTGGAGCAATCGAAAAATCTTATGGAACTCGCAGAGGAACTAGGGGCAAACTGCTGTGTAAATATAGCAGGAAGCCAAGGTGAAATTTGGGATGGTTTTTATAGAGAAAATTATGCAAAAGATACCTATGCATTGATTGTTGATTCTGTCAGGGAGATAATTGACGCTGTAAAACCAAAGCGAACTTTTTATACCATAGAATCCATGCCTTGGATGGTACCAGATTCACCGGATGAATACCTTCAATTACTGAAAGATGTTGATAGAAAGGCTTTTGGTGTACATTTGGACTTTGTAAACATGATGAACTGTCCAAAACGTTATCTTTTTCGTGATGAATTCATTGAGGAATGCTTTACCAAACTTGGGCCTTATATTAAAAGCATTCATGGAAAAGATGTTTACATGGAAAATTCTTATCCAACCGTCATTCGTGAATCCATTCCTGGAACAGGAAAAATTAACTACCAAAAAGTTGCCAAATTATGCGAGTCATTAGGACCGGACACAACATTATTTGTGGAACATTTACCTGATTTTGAAAGTTATAAAAAGGCTGCGGCATACGTAAGAGAACAAGCTGTTTTAGCTGGGATTTTATAAGTAGTGTAATTCATCATTATTTATATAATCAATAGGAGGAAGAACGTGAACATATTAGTTTTAATGGCCAGCTCAAGAAAAAATGGTGATACAGCAACCCTGCTGAAACCATTTTTAACAGAGTTGGCGATGAAAAGGGCAGAGGTTAAGACGATTTTCCTATATGACGGTTGATTTGGAACGGAAGTTCTAATTCAGCCGTTTTTTTTGAATAAACGATATAAAGCTACCATGGATGATGTGGCACGGAAGGCTGAATTTAGTAAGCGGACAGTATATGTATATTTTAATAGTAAAGAACAGCTTTATTTTGAAATCATGGTCAGAGGGTACCGAATCTTAATTGAAATGATAGAAGTAGCTCTTAATGATGCAAACAACAAGAATGCCATTGAGAAAATAAAATTAATTGGGAATACACTGTATCAATTTAATATTGCTTATCCGAATTACTTTTATGCCATTATGAGTTATGAAAATGGTGAAAAAGATTTTGTGGATGGCATTACGGATGAGTCCAGAGAAGAATGCTATGCTCTTGGTGAAAAACTATTTGATTATTTTACAGCGACATTGTTAGATGGTGTCGAAGAGGGCTTGATTCGAAGCAATATAGATATTAAAAATACAGCAATTATTCTTTGGTCTTGTACCATTGGTTGATTAAAATCATTAGTGAAGAT
The DNA here is from genome assembly GCA_947630125.1 of uncultured Lachnospiraceae bacterium. Taxonomy (GTDB): domain Bacteria; phylum Bacillota; class Clostridia; order Lachnospirales; family Lachnospiraceae; genus CANRGO01. The sequence goes on from CANRGO010000046.1 coordinate 7,408, forward strand.
ACATAGCACAATTTAAAGATAGACTAGATAAGCAGACCGAGTATATTCTAATAAAGCATGACGATCCCAGTAATTTAGAATATCTATATAGTGGTGAAATTTTTCAGCAATTAATTGTTGAAGTGGGTGGTTATGATCTTAGACCTGCGATGCAAGTTCTGGAGAATTTTGAAGCAATGAAAAGTTTGAATATGCGCTTTCAACAAGAGTATGGAATTGATGGTGAAGTCGTCTTGATAATTGGTTTACAGGAAAAAACAGATAAATCGGCGAGAAGTAACCCAAGACATTTAGTAGAGGATATTGTCATTCAATGATATAAAATTACGAAACAATAATTATCACAATGAAATGCCATAATTTTTGCCATAGTAATTCTGGATAAAGACAGATAAAATGACATCAAAGACTGGAAAATTATAAATGTTGACTATGTAACAAATGTTTTAAATCCAGAGTGAATAGGTGAGCGCTATATGACGATAAATAAGAAAATTTATGAATCAAACAAATCCAAAGAGTTTACGCTTTGGTATGATGAGCCAGGAGAAGTTTGGGAAGAGCATTATCTTCCTATTGGTAACAGTTATCTGGGATTAACAAGCAATGGTGGAATACAAACAGAGACTTTGGTTTTTAATGAGAAATCTTTCTGGATTGGAGGACCTGCGTCTGACAGAGAATATCACGGTGGAAATAAAGTAAATTCATATTCCTATGTAAAACAAGTTCAAGAGGCTTTGGAAGCTGGGGAGCATGGAAAATTACCTGAGCTCTTAGAGCATCTGACTGGAATTGATTGTGGTTATGGAGCTTATCAAAGATTTAGTAAAGCAGAACTACTGTTTCATGAATTAGAGGATGTAAAAGTAACGGAGTATCGTAGGTGGTTGAATTTAAATGAGGCATTTGCAGGAGTGAGTTTTTACGCAAACGGTGTAAACTATAAGCGTGAATATTTTGCAAATTATCCAGACAATGTAATTGCTATGCGTATACAAGCAGATCATAAAGCCAGTATAAATATGACGTTTTCCTTAAAGGATCTTCATGAGGGTTATAAGATCTTAGTGAAAGAGAATACTCTAATCTGTAGTGGGAAATTAATGGATAACGGTCTTCGCTATGAAGGACAGTATCACTTTGAACTGAGTGGAGGAAGTCTTATTGGAATCGAGGATGGAGTAAGAATCGAAAGCGCAGATGAAGTAATCATGTTCTTTAGTGCAGCGACAGATTATGCTATGTGTTATCCTGACTATCGCAGTGGGAAAGATCCAAGAAGTAAGGTGACATTAGCAATAAAAACAGCGATTCAAAAAGGATATGATCAACTGAAGGAAGAACATCAAAAGGATTATACAGAGCTTTTTGATCGTGTAGTTCTGGATTTGGGTGGAATAAATAACCAGTTGACAACAGATGATCTTCTTGCTGAATATCGAGGGAATCAGAAAACAAAAGAGGCAAAATATCTGGAAGAACTTTACTTTCAATATGGACGATATTTATTAATTTCATCTTCGAGACCAGGTACTCTTCCAGCAAATCTACAGGGCGTTTGGAACGAATCCAATACCCCGGCATGGGCATGTGATTACCACATTAATGTGAATCTTCAGATGAATTATTGGCCAGCATTCCTTACCAATTTAGCAGAGACTGCGATTCCTTTGGTGGAATTTGTGGATGGACTTCGTGAACCCGGTAGAATTACAGCGAAAGAATATTATAACATTGTATCTGATGAAAAAAATCCAGAAAACGGATGGGTAGCACACACTCAATCCACGCCATTTGGCTGGACCTGTCCGGGGTGGGATTTCTTCTGGGGGTGGTCAACTGCTGCTCCTGCGTGGTTGGATCAGAACCTTTGGGAGTATTTCGAATTTACAGGGGACAGAGATTATTTACAAGCTGTGATTTATCCAATTATGAAGGAAAGTGTAAAATTCTATCTGCAATGGCTGATTTATGATAAAAAGCAGGATCGTTATGTATCTTCCCCATCATATTCACCAGAACATGGGCCAGTATCGATTGGAAATACCTTTGAACAGTCCATGATCGATCAGCTATTTCGTAATTTCTTGATTGCATCAAAGGAACTTGGACAAGATCAGGAGCTAGCAGAGCAGGTCGCAAACATACAAGCAAAACTTTCTCCTTATCAGGTGTCCTCAAAAGGGTATGTTAAGGAATGGTTTGAAGAAGAGAATGAGGAGTTTGATAGCAGCACAGTTCAGAAACATCATCGCCATGTTTCACAGCTTCTCGGGTTATACCCTGGGAATGGTATTACCAATACAACACCGGAGTTGATGGAAGCAGCTAAGGCTACACTGAACGACCGTGGTGATGAATCTACAGGATGGGCAAGAGCGAACAAACTTAATTTATGGGCAAGACTTGGGGATGGAGAACGTTCCTATAAGCTTTTTCAAGGACTTTTAACCGACTGTACCCTGTCAAACCTTTGGGATACTCACCCACCTTTTCAGATTGATGGTAATTTTGGTGGAACTGCAGGTATGGCAGAAATGCTGTTACAAAGTCATATGGGATATATTGAACTCTTACCTTCACTACCTTCCAATTGGGAAGATGGGAGCTTTCATGGTTTATGCGCAAGAAACGGATTTGTGCTATCTGCAGAATGGAAGCAGGGAGAACTTACAAAATTACAGATACATTCTACCGTCGGAGGAATTTGTAAAATCAAAATTTCCTCAGAGACGAGAATTACAACAATAAACGGTGCCATTATCGAAACAGAATGGGAGAAGGATGTTCTAACGTTCGATACAAAGAAAAATATGGATTACATCATTAAATTTTAATAAAAACCCAATAATAAGTTGAAGTAAAAATTGAAAGAATATGCTAAAATAAAGCAAAGATTCAAAATAGTTCAATCATACTAAGGGGATGCATTCTAGATGAAGAAAAACAACCATTTTCAATTCGAGGAAATATTTAGAGAAGAGGCAATTCGAGGTGAAAAGACCCATTGGCAAATTCACTGGTTTTTGTATGGCATTATTTTGTTGTTAAGCATGATGGTATATTTTGTTCAAGATATCGTGGTTGGAAAATATGGAATTATGTTGTCTCTTGTGAATTTACTCTATAATTTTGCAATTACTGGATTTATAATAAAGCGCAAAACTATGCCATGGAATGGCTATGTAATGGTTACAATCAATGTACTGAGTCTTTCAATTTATAATTTTCTAGATGGTTATTATATTTCACCATTAGCACCGGTGACTACTGCAGCAATTATGCTCTATCCTGTTATTATTTTTCTGGCTTCTTTGAGAATGGATAAAAAGTTGATTATTTGGGCGACTTTTTTATCCATTCTTTGTATGGACGGGATGTATCTCTACTTTTATCCAAAGTTTAATGCTGCAATTATGAGTGAAATCGTATCTGCAGATCCTCTGGGTCAAGTTTATCGTACAGTATATTTAGCATTGTCTGGGGTTTTGATGTATCAGGTGCCAAAGAGCATGTTGCGTATTTTAAGAACTCAGGAACGTCTCACACAGGAAAGCCAGGCGAACAAATTAATTGCACAGCGTGATCCTTTAACAGGAGCCTATAATCGCCTGTACTTTGATCAACACCTGGAAAATGCCATAGAATTAGCACAAAAGTTTAATTATAAAATTGCTTTGTTTTTTATTGATTTAGATGGATTCAAATCTTTGAACGATACGTTGGGACATGATGCTGGTGACTTTGTACTGAAAGAGGTGGCAGCAGATTTGAATCATACCATTCGAGAAAATGATATGGTTGCGCGTATTGGTGGCGATGAATTTGTAATCGTGATATCACCCCTAAGTAATGAATGCAAAGAAAGAGACTTCAGCTTAAGATTATTGGAAACGATTAGTAAAAAAAGAACTTATAAAAAACAAGAAGTTCATGTTAGTGCCAGTATTGGAGGAGCTATCTATCCAGATGATGCGAAAACTGCGGAACAGTTAATGAAATGTGCAGATGAAGCAATGTATAAAGCAAAAAAATCTGGTAAAAAAAGTGTTAGATTTTTTCAAGAATCATAATAAAGGCGGTTTCCTATGTGTACATGTTTTACCTGGAGAAAAGAACAGATATTGGTAGCTATGAACTTTGATAATAATACACCCTTTTCAGTTTCATCAAAAGATTCAAAGCAATTTATGATAATGGTTAACGGTAGTCCTTGTTTTGGAGTCTATCATAAGGGCTTATTTATCAATCATTTGCTGGTCGATTCAAATGGAAAGGGAGCATATAAAAGAGGAAAAAATGTAGTTCATACAATAAAACTTATTACTGATGTCTTAGGTGGAACTTTAGGATCGGAACAATTTCCTGATTACTTCAGAGAGAAGGAAATTGTAAATGTTCCCAATCATTCTTGCCATAGCATGCTTACAGACAGATATCAACAGGTAAATTCGTTATTACATGACATAGAACATCTGGATGTTCAGGGTGCCTTTAAAATCCTTGAATCTGTGAGACAAGCAGAGGGAGAATGGAAAACTGCGTTTTCCATGGTTTATTCCCATAAGGAAAATGCAGTATATTACTGTTATCATGGAGAATATGGTAAGATTCAAAAATTTGAACTATTATCTTTTGAAACTGAATAAACAACTAGAATTTTGATGGAGGAAATTTATGTTGCCAGAGCTGAAAACAGTTAAAATTGGTATGCCTGCACAGCGTGCACTTGAGGCGGCAGGTATTAAGACCTTAATACAAATTTGTGAGTATTCAAAACAAGATCTACTCGCATTACATGGTGTTGGACCTAAAGCTGTGCATTTGTTAAACGAAATTTTGATTAGAGAAGGTTTATCTTTAAAAGGATAGATAAATATTGCTATTTAGAATAAAAGACTAGAACATTTGATTAGATGTTCTAGTCTTTTGTTTTATGGGTTGATTTTTTTGAATAGTTGTACTGTTCAAAATATTTTTCTTCGGTTTTAAAATGCATATCGGTATAAGTAATTAGTTCTTGTAAAATGTGTTGCAGGTTTTTCTTTGACTCCCCAATACGCATAGAATCGTAAAGAGAATTCAGTAATTCTATTAAGTGCTGATGCTGCTTATCGATTTCAGGGATTTTTACACTATATTTATTCTCCCATTGGACTAGTGACATAAGTTACCTCTTAACTTGGTAAAAGAATGACGACATTGTAACGTGAAAGGGTAAGAAATTTATGTAAAAATATATGTTAAGCCTAGTGCATCACTTAGTGTCTTAAAAAAATGCTGGTTCTTAAGTAGATTATATATATATTACTTGAATGGAATATAAAATTCATATAGAATAAGTAATGGATTATAGAACGGAGATAAAAAATGGGATTATTAAGGGGTAAGGAGTGGACTTTTGATACAGTTGCATCAACATATGAAAAAGAATATACGATTAAAAGAATAGAAGATCCAGATGAAAAAGCACAAATCGTTACTGAGGTTCTACAAGACTTACCTGCATGGTTTGGATTACCAGAAAGCACCAAATCCTATATTGAGGAAGCAAGAAAACTTCCGTTATGGGGAGCGAGCTACAACAATGAGATCATTGGCTTTGTAACATTGAAAGAGAGTAGCTTGCAATCGCTACCTGTATGATGGCGCGTGACTTAGGTGAAATTAAAATTGCGTATCAAATGCCTCTTTATCCCATGATTGATGATAGAGATACAGAATCTTCCCGTGATAACCATGCACCAGTTTGGAATACGAAACGCAATCATAAAGCCTGGAGTGTCTATCTTCGAGAGCTGAAGAATCAAGATATCCCTTACTTGGCAGCACCTGCGAGACAAACAGACTATGAAAACTTACCACCTGCATATACCTTTGTGGGTGATATAGAACCTTTTTACTGTGAGACACTCACTTATATAAAGAACCTTCAAAAAGCTGGAATCGAAGCAAAAGTGGATGTATATCCCAATTGGTTTCATGCATATGATATTGCATATCCATTCAAGGAACAGAGTAAAAGAGCGATTTCAGAATTTGAAAAACAGTATTTATACGCAGTTGACCATTATTTTGCATAATTTAAGGAGTAAATTTGAATCAAAAAAATCAATACTTAATAAGATATATCAAATGGAAGAACTTTGATTTTCCAAAGAGAATGGAGTATACTTGATTAATCAGATTGACTAAACTTGCAAGTATTTAAGAGTTCAACAAAAACCAACCCTTAGGAGGAAACCAGATGGAACAGTTTGTGAAACCAACAATTGTTGTGAGTAAGTGTTTGGAGTTTGAGCATTGTCGTTATGATGGATCTATGATAAGTGACTTATTTGTAAGAAAATTAAAAGATTATGTGAACTTTATTCCTCTTTGCCCTGAGATGGAAATAGGTCTTCCTAGTCCTAGGCAGGCACTTGGAATTATGGAAACAGACCAAGATGAAGTGTTGATTTTTTCACAAACAGGGGAACCAATAACAGAACAAATGGTAACCTATGCTAATGATAAAATGGAAGAATTGAAAAAAATAGAGGTAGATGGTTTTATATTAAAAAGTCGTTCGCCTTCCTGTGGAATAAAAGATGTAAAAATTTATAAAACGTATGGGAAATCCTCCTCATTACCAAGAAAAACAAAAGGGTTCTTTGGTTAAGTTTCATAGCCAACATAAATATTTATTTATGGCATATCATCCAGGTCAGCTAAATACACTTGGAAAAATTGTTGCTAATCATCAGCAAGACAATATTCAGACTGTTTTTGCAAATTATGAAGTTTTCTTGATGCATTGGAACAGAAGATATTTGTGCCTTATCCACTTGAAATGGTAGAAGTTTGAGATTCCGGCAAAGGTGTTTGATTTGCATTTACGTTTTAAGAAAGGCTAAGAAATCATGAAGAATAATGGAAATAAATTTTCAATTAAGAAAATCAGTAGTGTAGCCATTCTGTTCCTGCTTATTGGTTTATATCTATTCTTAGCACAAGTTGTAAGAAATGAAGATATTACAAGGAATATAAGCATACACTTAAATAGTCAGATATCTGTACCTATCATTCGTGGTATTATAACACAACTTCAAATGATACTTTGTGTCAGTATGGTCTTGTTTCTAAACCAATGGGGATATTTATTTTCACTATTGTTAAATTTTTATAGTATGCTGGGAGCAATCATATTTCTGATTTACAATGGATCATCAGATGCCATACCAGGGGTATTGTCATATATAGGTGTTATTCTAATCTGTACAATTATATTTATTTATAAAAAACGTGTTACTGAAAATTTGAGAAAAATCGAAAAACAGAAATTAACCTTGATTCAATCTGAGAATCAACTGAAAAAAATGGTGTTTTATGATATGCTAACAAATCTACCGAATAAGTCTTTGTTTGTAGATCGTCTAAATCAAAGTATAGAACTTTCTAAGAGAAAAGGATTTTTAATAGGAGTTTTATTTGTTGATCTTGATGCATTCAAATCCGTAAATGATACCATGGGACATGCAGCAGGGGATATGGTATTAGTGGAGATAGGAACCAGATTTTCAAAATGTTTACGAAAAGAAGACACAGTATCAAGGTTTGGTGGAGATGAGTTTTTGATACAAATAAATAATATTGAAAAAGTAGAAGACCTAAAATTAATAACTGATAAGATTTTAAATACATTATCACAACCTGTATGTGTAAATGAGATTCACTTTATGATAACTGCTAGTATCGGCTGTGCTGTTTATCCTTATGATGGGGCAGATTCTGACACTTTAATTAAAAATGCTGATATTGCCATGTATACGGCTAAAGCACGCGGAATTAATGAAGTGATATACTGCACAACTGATATGAAAAATGATGTTCTGAGAAAAATGAAATTAACAAATAAATTATATAGAGCTTTGGAGCAAAATGAGTTATTTGTTCAATATCAACCACAAGTGAATACAAAAACAAAGAAAATTATTGGATTTGAAGCTTTGTTAAGATGGAGGAACGAAGAGTTTGGATTAATTCCACCAGATGTATTTATACCACTTGCAGAAACAACAGGTATTATTAAATCAATCGGATTATGGGTGTTTGAAACTGTTTGTATTCAATGTAAAGGCTGTACAGCAAAATTTGGTGAAAATTACAGAGTTTCTATTAATTTATCTTTGGAACAATTAAAGGATATCAATTTCATTGAACAAATATCAAAAATATTAAAGGATACAAAAGTGAATCCTCAGAATATTCAGATTGAAGTAACAGAGAGTGTGGCATTTAAAGAAGAAACTTTTGTACTAAATAGACTCAAAGAAATGAAAGATTTAGGATTAACGATTTCCATTGATGATTTTGGAACTGGACATTCCTCACTAAGTCGTCTTAGAACATATCCTATTGATTTAATAAAAATAGATATGGAATTTATTCAAGGAATTACGTTGAATTCAAAAAAGGAAAAAGAAATTGTGAAAAGTATTATTCAACTAGCAAAGAACTTGGATATGGGGGTTTTAGCAGAAGGTGTTGAAACTGAGGAGCAGTATGAATTTTTGAATAATGAAGACTGTGATGAAATTCAAGGATTTTATTTCTATAAGCCAATGAATCCAGAAGACATCGTAGAATTAATTTTATGTAAGGAGGGGAATATAATATAAGTAAAGAGAGATATTTGAAAGATATAATTCTTGTAACATGTTATAGTTTTATTTCATTGATTGTGTCATCATTGCGTCTTGTATATGGGATTTTATGGGCAGTTTTGGGAATACTCTTTTATAGATTAAAAAAGAAAGAACTTTTGAAGTCCGGAGTTTTAACGGGTTCATTTTCTACGGTATTTATTGTAATTGGAGTGTTGCTTCATCAATATGCTACTATTGTATATTTTATAATTTTATTTGCAGTATTAGTAGTTGCATTTTTATTAATAAAATGTAAATATAAATGGCATCATTTTTATGCGCTTTTGCTTGCGGTAGTAGTAATTTTGTTTTATTTATCCTAAAATTTAAACGGAGTATATCATGGAAAAAACAAATGTCTTGCGTATTTTAGAACAAAAGAAGATTCCCTATCAATACTATCATTATCAGACAGAGGAAGCCATTAGCGGAGTTGAGGTTGCAAAATTGATAGAGCAAGAGGAAACCAGGGTTTTTAAAACCCTGGTTTGTGTTGGTGCATCCAATAAAAATTATGTGTTTGTAATTCCTGTTGGAAAAGAATTACACTTGAAAAAAGCAGCAAAAGTAGCGGGTGAGAAAAAGATGGATATGTTGAAATCCAAGGATTTATTACCTCTTACAGGTTATGTGCATGGAGGTTGCTCGCCAATTGGAATGAAAAAAATGTTCCAGACCTATGTGGAGCAGAGTGCGCAGGACTATTCGGATATTATTTTCAGTGCAGGGAAAATTGGATATCAGGTTCAAGTTACATTGGAATCCTTGAAAAAGATAGTTCCCTTCCATTTGGTAGATCTATGTGAATAAATTATTTTTATAGATACCATGAAATTTTTTCCTTCAACATTATCCAGAATACGGGACGGCTCCATTTGTCTGCAGTTCCTGGCTTCTTGCTAGTTCTTTAGAGAAATTACTACCCCAAGACTCCAATATTATTCGGTTTCAAAGTGAATACACAATTACAAAGGTGGAAGAAGATAGTCTTGGTTTTATGGATTGGACCTCGGGAGAGTTAAGTTTCCTTTCAAAATAAATTTTCCTTTTCATCTTCACTTCCACATGGTACAGTAATCATGTACAAAAAAGAATTTATATTTCCTCGTAAAGGAAGTAACCAATGAAAATTTTTGGAGAACATCATCAAGAATTTCTCGTATTTTTAGATCGTGAAAATGCAAAAAGACTTCAGGTTATTGATACAATTATTTTGTTGGTTGTATTTATGCAGACAGTCATCTATAGTCTTTCAGACAAAAGTTATTATGATATGGAACTGATACGTGTCAAAGTTTTAATTCTCTTGATTGGAATTGTAGCTATTATATTTTTACAATGCATTCGTAAAGAATTACCTTTTGCAGTTCGTCATTCTCAAATCATTTTATTTTTTGTTGCTTTTTTTATGATTCTTTTATCTATATTAAATACCTTTTATGCGCAAGAAATCACCAATGACATATCTATTTATCTACTAGTTCTTATGGCGGTTATGGCAGCCAATCGTCGTGATGTAAAATCCACAGCACTTATAATTGGTCTTAATTATTTTATCTTCGCTTTTGGAATGAGATATTTCCAAACCAATCCCAGTTACTTATTTTCTCATTTATTTAATGGAGCATTAACTAATATCCTTGCATTTCTTATAGCAAGTATGTTTTATCAGTATAGTATCAAGGATTTCCGTGATAAATTGGAAATTGATCAAAAAAACAAACGATTAAAAGAATTGTCAGAAAAGGATGATTTGACAGGTTTATACAATAAAAGAACATTATATTTACGATTAGAGGAAATGATACAAAAATCTAGAGAAGATAAAAGCAGTATTTTTCTAGGAATATTGGATTTGGATCACTTTAAGGAAGTCAATGATAAGTATGGTCATCCTTTTGGAGATGAAGTGTTAAAAGAGGTGGCAGAAAAAATACAACATAATGTGAGGGAAGACGACATCGCAGGCCGTTATGGAGGAGATGAATTTGTTATAATTTTTCACGACATCAGTCACTCTGTTGTCACTCAGGTTATGACACGTATTTTGGAAGAGGTTAATAAACTGGAGTTTGGAACCATAAGGTTATCATTTAGTTGTGGTGTGGCAGTCTGGAATGGAGAAAGTTGTGAAAAACTTTTTGAACGAGCAGATGAATATATGTATGATGTGAAACGATTTGGGAAAAATGGTATTAAAATAGAACCTATTTGGGCGGTAAACAGATGAGCAAAATGAAAGTACCCTTCGATCAAATAAAAAATCAGATGCAGACAGGTGACCTAATGTTATTCAATGGTCAGTACTCAGGTAGTAAGTTTATTGAGATTCTTGAAAGAAGTGAGTGGTCTCATGTTGGGATTATCGTTAAATTTGAGAATGATGAGGAACCATTTATTTGGGAAGCGACTTCCTTAACCAATGTGCAAGATATTATTTTTAAAGATCAAATTACCGGTGTTAAGATGGTTAGTTTGAGAGAGCGTATGGAACATTATGGGGATGAACTTGAACAGTATGAAGCAGCTAACTTTGGATATCGAAAAATGAATGTTGATAGACCCAAGGATTTAAATGATATGGTGGTTCAATTACATAAAAAATATCATGGAATTGAAGATCCTTCTTTTTGGGAAATGATATGGGATGTTGTACAAGGTAGATTCTTTAGAAAATCTATTCCTTTGGACAAGTTTTTCTGTAGTGAATTTGTGGCAGAAATGTTTTTACAATTGGGATTTATAGATGAAAAGAAACCAATCAACGCATACATGCCCTCTGATTTTTCCGAAAAAGGAAAAAACCATTTACATTTGTTAAAAGGTTCATTAGAACCAGAAATTTTTGTGGAAATTAAACATATTTAATTTCAGGATGGAGGTTGTGCTATGAAAAACAAAACAACCCTGACACAAATCACTGTGCAGGGTTGTTTTATATTTGCAATCTACTCTACTAATAGAGCCTGAACTTTACTTAAATCTCGGGTTCTTTTTACAACTGGAGTAGTATTATGTTCATAAACAGTCAGTTGTTTTTCAAATGGTTTGGTATCTGCATTGCGATACAGGACACCCAGTGCATATTTTTCTAAATCTAGTGCTTTTTCCAACGCCAATTGACGGTTAGTTGCATCATAAGATTCATCCAGATAATACGTATTTTGTTTAAACCACTGGAAATTATTAACTTTATTAAAGGTTACACAAGGATGAAAGATATCAATCAGAGCATAGCCTTCAAATTCCATAGCCTGTTTAATAAGTTCCGTTGTTTTTTTAGGATCACCTGAAAAAGCACGGGCAACAAATCCAGCACCAAGACTAAGGGCAACAGCCAAGGGATTGAAAGGTCTGTTTCGAACTCCATTTACCTGAACGGGTGTAATAAAGTCCAACTGACTGGTAGGAGATGCCTGACCTTTTGTAAGTCCGTATACCATATTATTATGAACAATATGAACAATGTTAGGGTTACGACGGATGTTGTGAATAAAGTGATTTCCACCTTCTCCATACATATCTCCATCGCCCCCTTCTGCAATAACTGTTAATTCTGGATTGGCTGATTTTACTGCAACAGCAACCGATAAGCCTCTTCCGTGAAGACCATTAAAGTAATTGGTGTTAATGTATTGGGGCATTTTTGCTGCTTGTCCTATTCCAGATGAAATCACAAGATTACAAGGATCAATTTCTAGTTCTCTAAGTGCATCTACTATACTGTTTCGTATCTGAAAGTTACCACAGCCTGGGCACCAGGCAATGTCTAAATCGTAATCAAATTCATAAGGTTTCATTGAAATACCTCCTTAATTTTAGCGTCAACTTCCTCTATGGTGAAAGGAACACCGTTGTATTTAAGTGCGCGATTTTCTATATTGATATCTAAACGTAACTTGATTAAGTTACCAAGCTGTCCAGTTGCATTGTTTTCAAATAAAAGTATTTCGTCTGCCTGAAGGAGTAGTTTTTTTATTTCTTCACCAAAAGGAAAGACTTCTTTGATTTGTAAAAAGGCAAGATCCTTTAAGTCTGTTGATTCAACAGCTTCTTTTAAAACGCCATAGGTAGAACCCCAGCCAACGATTAATTTTTTAAAATCTTTTGGTCCGATTAATTCAGGTGCTATATATTCTTCCAGAATGAGAGACTCTCTATGAAGACGTTTGTCATTCATTCGAATACGCATTGAGAAATCTTCAGTAATGCTGCCACGTTCATCATGCTCATCACTGTCAACCTTAACAAGTCCTGTTCCATATCCAGGAATCCCTCTGGGTGAGATCCCATTTTCCGTAAATTGATAACGTAGATAGTCTGTGTCTGTTTTTACTACAAATGATTGCAAGGGACCTTCCTCTAAGGTTATTGGGGTTATACTACATTTCGAATCCACGTAAAACTGATCACTTAAAATAAATACTGGAACCTGATATTTATCTGCGAGATAAAAGGCTTTTTGTGTCAATAAAACACCATCCTCCATAGAACCTGGTGCAAGTACAATTCTTGGAAATTCACCGTGTCCTGCATAAACAGCAAGATTTAAATCTGCCT
>CANRGO010000047.1 GCA_947630125.1 uncultured Lachnospiraceae bacterium
TTTGAAAAAGGTAAATGAGGTTTTTCAAACATGTCAGATAGAAAGGCGGTCATTTAAAGAGTATGAATAAAGGTGCCTGGATGGTGTTATGCTGTTACTCTTTGCAAAAGGAATCAAAGAGACCACCATGTCCTTATCTGGAATATTAATGTATGCCAATCCTACCCTTCAAATGTTATTGGGTATTTTGATATATAAGGAATCTTTTTCTTTTCATTTATTCATTACCTTTCTTTTTGTATGGTTTGGTTTGGCTCTTTTCATGATATCCAATTATAGAGAAGCAAAAAAAAACTTAGGAAACTAAGTTTTTTTGTTGACATACAAAGGAAAAGGATTATAATAAACATATGAACAATCATTCATATGAACAATCATTCATGTGTAATCAGAGACATATTTAGTAGAATTCAGAAAGGAACATATTATGATAATAGAAGAGAAAGCAAATCTATGCTGCGATTCCGTACATGTTCATGTAGATGCCCTTAAACGTATCGAACTTGAACTGCCGCCAGACGAGAAATTATATGATTTGGCAGATTTTTTTAAAATATTTAGTGATTCAACAAGAATAAAGATATTATATGCCCTATTGAAATCAGAGCTATGTGTGTGTGATTTGGCACAGGTACTGAATATGAGTCAGTCAGCGATTTCCCATCAATTAAGAACTTTAAAACAAATGGATCTTGTAAGAAATCGAAGAGAAGGAAAAACAATTTTCTATTCTCTTGCAGATGATCATATAACCACTATTTTAAGCCAGGGTATGGAACATATAGAAGAAGAAAAATAGAAAAGGAACTGTGATGAGTATGAAAAAAATATATGTATTAGAAGATCTTGACTGTGCAAACTGTGCAGCAAAAATTGAAAAAGAAGTGGGAGAATTAGAAGGCGTTGCATCTAGTAAAGTAACGCTCTTAACCCAGAAACTTGTGATTGATGTTAAGGAAGAAGATAGCGAATCCATAGAAAAAGCAATTAAAAAAATTGTGAAAAAATATGAACCAGATGTAACGGTGATAAGAAAGTAAGAGGAAACATCTATGAGTAAGAAAATAAAACGACGCTTAAGGCGTGTTATTTTTGGTGCCATACTATTTACGATTGCAATTCTTGTGGAACGCTATGAGTTAGTTTCAGCACTTGAGTTTGAACATATATATCAACTTTTATTTTTTGTGGCAGCATATCTGGTAATTGGTGGCGATGTAGTGAAAAAGGCTGTTAGTAATATATTCCATGGACAGGTATTTGATGAGAATTTTTTAATGACCATTGCTACAATAGGAGCCTTTCTTGTTAGTGAATATTCAGAGGCGGTTGCAGTTATGCTGTTTTATCAGGTTGGAGAAATTTTTCAGTCGTATGCTGTTAATCGTTCCAGAAAATCCATTCGTGAGTTGATGGATTTACGAGCTGATTATGCAAATGTTTTAAGAGAAGGTCAGATTGTTATGGTTGATCCGGATGAGATTTCGGTTGGTGAAACGATTCAAATCCAGCCAGGAGAAAAGATACCTCTGGATGGAACGATTATCAAGGGGTATTCACAACTTGACACAAAAGCTATTACAGGGGAAAGTGTTCCTCGTGAAGTTGCTGAGGGAGAATTCATCTATAGTGGTTCCGTTAATATAACAGGTGTATTAATGGTACGCGTGGAGAAGGATTTTGGAGAATCTACCGTTTCGAAAATTATGGAACTGGTTGAAAATACTAGTAGTAGAAAGGCAGTTGCTGAAAATTTTATTACAAAGTTTTCCAGATATTATACACCAGCCGTTGTGATTTCGGCGTTACTCCTTGCGATTATTCCACCCCTCATTCAGGGAGGGAATTTTTATGAATGGTTATATAGAGCCTTAACATTTTTAGTTATATCATGTCCTTGTGCACTGGTGATTAGTATTCCCCTAACCTTTTTTGCTGGTCTTGGTGGTGCTTCCAAAAAGGGTGTTTTAATCAAAGGTGGTAATTATCTGGAGGTTTTAGCGGAAACAGAAATCGTCGTATTAGATAAAACTGGAACTTTAACAAAAGGTTCTTTTGAAGTTGTAGAAATTCATCCAGCAAAGGATGCTATGATTTCATATGAGGGTAGTATGCAACCTGTAACAAGGCAGATTTTATTGGAACTAGCTGCTTATGGTGAAAGTTATGCTGCCCATCCAATTGGGCAATCTTTAATTGCTGCATATGGAAGAGAAATTCAAAAGGAGCAGGTTGATCACGTAGAAGTGATTCCTGGACAGGGTTTAAAAGTTCGTGTATTTAACCAAAAACTAGCAATCGGAAACTTAAAACTGATGGAGGCAGAGGGTTTACAAGTAGAAAAAAATAATGGGTCTGGTACCATCATTTATTTGGCAAATGAACAGCAGTATCTAGGTTCAATTCGAATTGCAGATCAATTAAAAGATGATAGTAAGGAAGCTATTTTACAACTAAAACAAGCAGGCGTAAAACGAATCGTCATGTTAACAGGAGACAGGGCAGAAGCGGCAAAAGATGTGGCTGGTAAATTAGGGATCACAGAATATTATGATGAATTATTACCACAGCAGAAAGTAGAAAAAATGGAAGAACTTTTGAAACTGCGTTCTAAGAACAAAAAACTATTGTTCGTTGGTGATGGTATCAACGATGCACCTGTACTTGCGGGTTCTGATATTGGTGTCGCTATGGGAGGTTTAGGTAGTGACGCAGCAATTGAAGCAGCGGATGTAGTCATTATGAATGATTCCTTACTGAAAATTCCCTTTGCAATTCGTTTATCCAGAAAAACCATTCAAATTGTAAAGCAAAATATTGTATTTGCAATTGGAATTAAAGTGTTTGTATTATTGTTAGCAGCGATAGGGTTTGCAAGTATGTGGGCAGCAGTTTTTGCCGATGTGGGTGTCGCTGTATTAGCTATTTTAAATGCAATGCGTGCTATGAAAATTAGATAGAGATTTTGTAGAAAGCAGTTGAATATCTATTTCATAAGTATTACAATATTCTTAAAATCTATTCAATCTTTTCAAAGTCAGATGATAATAAGGATAAAACATGAAATCAAACCAGTTATGTGGACCAGAGTTTCGTCGATTCTTAGATATTATGTCTGAGTCCTATGAAACCATGGAAGAAGTAAATCAAAAAGCAGGAGAGGCAATCTCAGAGATTGCCTCTTTGTTGTGTATTGAAAAGGTCATTATCAACTTTCTTGCTCCAGCAAGTTTCATTTCTCCAAAAGGAGAACTGGTAAACCGAGTACTATACGACTCCCAAAGACAAGGAATACAGGACCAGATTGAAATCCAAGGTTTTCAGTACAAAACAGGGGAAGATGGAAAAATGTATGTAGAGTTTTACCTACATAAGGATAGACATAAGACGGATAGTCACAATCAGGAAGAGATTGCTTTTGTAGCAAAACTAATTTTTGCTTTTGGTGGTAGAAACCGAATTATGTATGCGTTAAACAAAATGAAAGTTTCTGATGTTCAGACCATGCTTCCGAATACAGAAGGATTTCTTCAACGGGCACATCAGTATATGCAGGATATGAGCATTCATAAATTTGTTGGAATTTTTTTAAATATTAAGAATTTTAAGTATGTAAATAAAATCATGGATTATCGTGCTGGAAATAGAATATTAGAGGAATATGTTGCTTTTATACGAAAACTTTTAAGCGAAAGGGAAGTATTTGCAAGATTAGGTGGAGACAATTTTGTGCTGCTAATTGAACGCAGTCGACTGGAGGAGTTTTTGCTTCAAATTAAAACCATACATATTCAAATGGAAGATGGACCCCGCATCCAAAAATTTTCTTTCGGATGTAGAATTGGTGTGATGTATTTAGATCAGCATCTCAGTAATCCAGGACAGATTTTAATGGGAACTTCCATTGCGATGCAAATGGCAAAAAACTTAGGTAATCGTGATGTTGTGATTTATTCCCCCGAAATGAATGCACAAATTCTTGCAGAAAAAGAAATCTCCATGAATTATGGAAAAGCCTTGGCAAAAAGAGAATTTTTGGTATATTACCAACCAAAAGTAGAAATAGAAACTGGAAAAATCATCGGAGCAGAAGCACTTGCAAGATGGATGAAACAAGAGGAACTCTTGGAACCGGCGGCATTTATTCCGGCTTTAGAAAGAAACGGTAGCATCTGTAAACTAGATTTTTATGTATTGGATATGGCTTGTAGAGATTTGAAAAATTGGATATTAGAAGGAAATGAAGCATACTGTATATCCAGTAATTTTTCTAGGTGGAACTTAAGAGAGTCAGATTTTGTGGAGCGAATTCTACAAGTAGTTGACCGCTATCAACTGGAACATCATTTCATTGAATTAGAAATAACAGAGACCAGCAGTTTTGAAGATTATGATGCGATGATTTGTTTTTCCAGAGAAATTAAAAAGCATGGGTTTCGAATTGCGATTGATGACTTTGGAGAAGGGTTTTCTTCGCTAAATTTATTAAAAAATATAGAGGTAGATGTCTTAAAACTAGATAAGAGTTTCTTGGCAAATGGCTTTATGGAAGATAAAAATCAAATTATTCTGGAAGGAATTCTTTATTTAGCGAACAGGTTAAAGATTGATGTATTAGCAGAAGGAATCGAAACAAGCCAGCAAAGGGACTTTATAAAAGAGAAAGGAATTCGTAGTGCACAAGGATATTTCTATGCAAAACCAATGCCTAGTGCTGAGTTTCAAAGACGATTGAAGGAATAAATCCACTTTTCATATTTATTTTATAATTAGTGCATTGACTTATTTGTGTCTAATGTTATATTAGTTATAGAACAGATAATAATCATTGAAAAGGAGGAACCTATGAATATAGCAAAATTTACTCAAAAGTCTGTACAGGCCATTGAATTATGCGAAAAACTTGCATATGAATATCAAAATCAAGAACTAGACCAGGAACATCTTCTTTATGCTCTAGTTACATTAGAGGATAGCTTAATCAGTAAAATGATTGAAAAAATGGATATACAACTTCAGCATTTTACAAATCGTGTGGAACAGTCCATTCAGAAACGGGTAAAGGTAAGTGGTGGGCAGATTTATATTGGAAAAGAATTAAATAAAGCTCTGATACATGCAGAAGATGAAGCCAAACAGATGGGTGATTCTTATGTATCTGTGGAACATTTATTTCTCTCCCTTCTTTCCTATGCCAATCGAAGTCTTAAGGAAATTTTTAAAGAATATGGAATTACAAGAGAACGTTTTTTAACGGCATTATCTACAGTCCGAGGGAATCAAAGAGTGAGTAGTGATAATCCAGAAGCAACCTATGATACTTTGGAAAAGTATGGTCAGGATTTGGTGGAAAAGGCGAAAGCGGAAAAACTAGACCCTGTGATTGGCAGAGATCAGGAAATAAGAAATATTATAAGAATTCTTTCCAGAAAAACAAAGAATAATCCAGTCTTAATCGGAGAACCTGGGGTTGGAAAGACCGCAGTTGTAGAAGGTCTGGCTCAAAGAATTGTGAGAAAAGATGTTCCGGATGGATTGCTTGATAAACGAATTTTTTCCTTGGACTTAGGGGCATTGGTTGCAGGAGCTAAGTATCGAGGAGAGTTTGAAGAGCGTTTAAAAGCTGTTTTAGAAGATGTAAAAAAAAGTAATGGACAGATTATACTTTTCATCGATGAATTACACACCATTGTAGGTGCTGGAAAAACAGATGGTGCCCTCGATGCAGGAAATATGTTAAAACCTATGCTTGCCAGAGGTGAGTTGCATTGTATAGGAGCAACAACATTAGATGAATACCGAACATATATTGAAAAAGATGCTGCTCTTGAGAGAAGATTTCAACCTGTTATGGTTCTTGAACCAACAGTGGAAGATACCATATCCATTTTAAGAGGCTTAAAAGAGCGTTATGAAGTGTTTCATGGTGTAAAAATTATGGACAATGCACTGGTAAGTGCAGCGGTGCTTTCAAATCGTTATATTTCAGAACGGTTTCTACCAGATAAAGCAATTGACTTAGTGGATGAAGCTTGTGCATTGATTAAAACAGAACTTGACTCCATGCCTACGGAAGTGGATGAGTTGAATCGTAAAGTGCTGCAAATGGAAATTGAAGAAGCAGCACTAAGAAAAGAAACAGATAATCTAAGTAAAGAGCGACTTGAAGTATTAAAACGAGAACTTGCGGAAACAAAAGAAGCATATAATAACCGTAAAGCCCAATGGGATAACGAGAAGGCTAGTGTTGAGAAATTATCAAAAATCAGAGAAGAGATCGAACGGGTAAATAGTCAGATTCAAATTGCCCAAAGAGATGGAGATTTGGAAAAAGCAGCAGAACTTAGTTATGGTTTGCTTCCCTCCTTAAAAAAACAATTAGAAATCGAAGAATCCAATCTAAAACTTGAAGATTTTACATTAGTTCATGAAAGTGTATCGGAAGAAGAGATTACAAAAATTATATCCAGATGGACAGGAATACCATTGTCGAAATTATCTGAGAGTGAGAGAAATAAGACCTTGCATTTAGATCAAGAATTACAGAAGCGTGTAGTTGGGCAATCTGATGCAGTGCAAAAAGTATCGGATGCCATTATTCGATCGAAAGCTGGAATAAAAGACCCGAAAAAACCTATAGGTTCCTTTCTGTTTTTAGGGCCTACTGGTGTTGGAAAAACAGAGTTAGCAAAAACATTAGCGGCAGCATTGTTTGATGATGAAAACAATATGGTGCGTATTGATATGAGCGAATATATGGAGAAATATTCGGTTTCAAGACTAATTGGAGCACCTCCAGGATACGTGGGTTATGAAGAGGGTGGACAATTGACTGAAGCAGTCAGAAGAAAACCTTATAGTGTAGTTTTATTTGATGAAATTGAGAAAGCCCATCCAGATGTTTTTAATGTGCTGTTGCAGGTTTTGGATGATGGTAGAATAACCGATTCAAAAGGACATACCGTTGATTTTAAAAACACAATTTTAATTATGACGTCCAATATTGGTTCCTCTGAGCTCTTAGAAGGAATTTCAACAGAAGGTTGCATTTCAGAAGAAATAGAAAAACAGGTGTTATTAATTCTGAGAAATTACTTTAGACCAGAGTTTTTAAATCGTTTGGATGAGATTATTTTATTTTCTCCACTTTCCAAAATTCATATAGGAACCATTATTCATTTGATTATGAAGGATTTAAATCAAAGAATTGCTGATCGGGAGCTACGAGTGGAACTCACCAAGGCTGCAGAAGATTATATTGTAGAGCAGGCATATGATCCAATTTATGGAGCTCGTCCTTTAAAACGCTACGTACAAAAATATGTTGAGACATTGGTGGCAAGGTTGATGTTATCGGATGATTGTAAAGGAAAACATGTAATTGTCGTCGATTTTATCTCAAATAAGCCAGTAGCATCTTTTCAATCCGTTTCATGAGGTTTATAATAAGAATAACCAAATGAATAGGATAAGCTGGGAAACTGGCTGGAAGAGGGAGGATGCTATGATACCAAATGATCCTGTAATGCTTAGAAGTTATGTGAATGTGAAGTTACGTGATTTTTATAAGTCCTTGGATGATATGTGCCAGGATATGGAATTGGATAAGGAAGAGTTGGTAGAAAAATTAAAGAATGCTGACTTTTCTTATGATCCAGTACACAATCAATTTATCTAGAAAACAGAGGCAGCATGATATTGAAAAGCGACTTCTAAATCATTTCATTGATTTAGAAATCGCTTTTTTTATATGGGTTCTTGTTCATTACGTTGTTTACGTTTATATTGTTTATTTAAATACATATTTGAGTCAGCCATTTCAACAAAGGAATCCAGACTCATATCGGAATTAGGCGTAGCAACTACAAAACCGCAGCTAGTACTGAATTCATAAGGTAAACTGCTGCAAAGAGTTTTTTCTTTCAGCTCTCGTTCAATTGAATCCACAATATTGAACAGATGAGCTTCGTTTACAAAGGTTCCAACAACCAAAAATTCATCACCCCCATACCGAATGGATAAAGCATCGGAGGGCACATATTTCCGAAGGGTGTTTGCCAATGTGATAATGGCAAGATCACCGTGATTGTGACCGTAACAGTCATTGATACTTTTTAGTTTATCTAAATCCATAAAGATGATGTAGGTGCTCTTTCCCTCGGCGCGATTTTTTTCAAACAAGGGCAGAGCCATACGCTCATATCCAAAACGGTTATATAAATCTGTTAAAAAGTCTTTCATGTATAGGGTATTTAGTTTTTCATTAACGGCATTTAAAATTCGTTTTTGTCGAATATTTTCGATGGTTGAGTTAATGGTAGTTAACCAGGTATATAAAAAGTAATGTTCTAAAAGATAGGTGCTATTTTTAATGACACAGTACCCAATGCTTCGGTCCTGAAAATGGATGGGGGAAAAGATATATAAGTTTCCCATGGGTTTCTCATAAAATGCACCTGGAAAAAGATCTGAAGTACGAATTCGAAATAATGGAAGGTTAATATCTCCTTCAATGGCACAGGTTACAGTCATAGTATCGCTGTATCCTTCTGTTCTATAAAGCAGAGTAGGTGCCTTTTCCAAATCGTATTCATCATTTTCAACCATAAGATAAAAGGTATGAATGTGAAAGTCTTGCAAATATTTATGAACTTTTTCTCTGAAAGAATGAAAACTGTCACAATTTACCAGTTCATCGGTCATGAGTCTTAAATTACCATCCAGATTTCTGTTTTCTGCTTCTTTACGAAAACATTGCTTACGAAATAAATCATGATTTCTTGGATTTTTTTCGTAACAGCCACAACTTTCGGAATAGATAGGTCTGGATTTTAATAGAACTTTCGTATTTACAGGTTCTTTGTTCATTTGTTTGAATAAATGGTCGCAACTTTCATATCCCAGTTCTTTTTTAGCACGGTCGATGGTACTAATTCTAGGAGAATAATTGATGGCAGCATCAAAATTATCGTAGCCTGTGACCGCTACATCCTCTGGAACACGAATCCCCATCTCAGACAGGGCTTCACAAACACCGATTGCAAGATCATCATTTCCACAGATAAAGGCCTGTGGTAGAGAACGCCCCTGCTCTAACCAGTGATTGATGAAGAAAAAGGCTTCATCATGAGAGTAATTGGTATAGGTAATCATATCTTCGGATACCTGTAGTTTATGCTTTTCTAAGGTTTCAGTAAAGGCCCTGGCACGCTCGGAAGCCTCAAAATTATGTTCAGGTCCTCCCAGGTAATGAAAATCATGATAATGATGATGGGTGATTAAATGCTCTACCATTTCTGAAAGAGCAGAATAGTTATCTATTCCAATAAAATCCATGCCATTCATTTCGTATTCAACACTGATGACAGGAACCTTACTTTCTAGAATTCTCTTTTGTAGTCCTTCCTTTGCAATATTGGATGAAATGTTATTTGAAAACAAAATAATACCTGAAAATTTACTTAAATCAGGCAAGTGAAAGAGATTGTATTCTCCAATATTAAAAGGGTTGGATTCGTCCTGGTCGCCATAACAGTTAAAAAGATAAACATCAGCGTGATCCATAGCTGCTCTTTGGCAAATGCCCTGCATCATGAAATTTAAAAACTCCCGATTCCAACCGGCAGTCAGTACAGCAATGCGTTCATTCATGTGGTAACCTCACTTAGTAAGAGTTTGTGGAACCTGATTTCGTCGACAATTTTTAGAAGGAAGTTCTATCTATAGAATAGTATATTTTCGAATATAAAACAAGATTTTCTTTGGTTGAACTGACCAAGTGTTAGTGTTAAGATAAGAGGGTGCAACGTTAAAAATGCTATGTTTTATTAACACTAGGAGGATATATGGACCTTTTTCAATATATGAAAGAACAAAAGCAGGAGAAGGATGCGCCACTGGCCGCTAGACTGAGACCAAAGACCTTGCAGGATGTCGTTGGACAACAGCATATCATCGGGAAAGATAAACTGCTTTACAGGGCTATTCTTGCTGATAAATTAAGCTCTATTATTTTTTATGGGCCACCTGGAACAGGAAAAACAACACTTGCAAAAGTGATAGCAAATACCACAAAGTCAGAATTTATGCAGATTAATGCTACAGTAGCAGGCAAGAAGGATATGGAAGAGGTCATAGAGAAAGCAAAATCCTTGCTTGGAATGTATGGCAAGAAAAGCATATTGTTTATCGATGAAATCCATCGGTTTAATAAGGGACAACAGGATTACCTGCTCCCTTACGTGGAAGATGGTACCATAACTCTGATAGGTGCCACTACAGAAAACCCTTATTTTGAAGTCAATTCCGCTTTGATTTCACGCTCCGTTATATTCCAGTTAGAGCCACTTCGAAAAGAAGATATCAAAGTACTGATTCAACGTGCCGTATATGATAAAGAACAAGGAATGGGAGCAATCGATGGTGAAATAGAAGAAGCAGCTCTTGATTTTTTATCCGAAGTAGCAGGTGGAGATGCAAGGCATGCGTTGAATGCTATTGAACTTGCGCTTTTGACAACAGAGAGAGGAAACGATGGAAAGGTTCACATCACACTTTCTGTAGCGGAAGAATGTATTCAAAGAAGGGTAGTTCGCTATGATAAAAACGGAGATAATCATTATGATACGATTTCTGCTTTTATTAAAAGCATGAGAGGTTCCGATCCAGATGCGGCGCTGTATTATCTTGCGAAAATGCTGTATGCAGGAGAAAGTGTAACGTTTATCGCCAGAAGAATTATGATTTGTGCCTCAGAAGATGTGGGAAATGCCGATCCAAACGCTTTGACTGTTGCAGTCAGTGCATCTCTTGCGGTAGAAAGGATTGGAATGCCAGAAGCCAGAATTATACTTGCTCAGGCAGCATCCTATGTTGCCAGTGCACCAAAAAGCAATGCAGTCATCTGTGGAATCGATGAAGCAATGGGTTGTGTGCAAACAACAGGTGATTTAAAGATTCCGTCGCACCTTCAGGATGCACATTATAAAGGAGCAAAAAAATTGGGACATGGAACAGGTTATAAATATGCTCATGATTATGAAAATAATTATGTGGAACAACAATACTTGCCATATGAATTAAATGGGAAGGAATTTTACCGTCCTTCCGGAAATGGCTATGAAGTAAAAATCAAGGAACATTTAAGGCGAATTAGAAAGGAAGCAAGCCATGAAGAAAAAGAATCCTAAACATCGTGTAATCGTAATATCTTTAGACGCAATGGGCGCCAGAGATCTTGAATATATGAAAACCAAGAAGCATTTTGCAAGTCTTTGTTCAAAAGGGGCATTATGTGATCATGTTTCAAGTGTATATCCTACACTAACATATCCAGCCCATGTTTCCATCGTCACCGGAATGAAACCTGTAAATCATGGAGTCATTAACAATACTTGTCTACAACCTAACAGACCTGATCCTGACTGGATGTGGCAAAGAAAATTTGTTAAAACAACAACACTTTATGATGAGGCAATCAAAGAAGGGTGGATAACCGCAGGACTTCTTTGGCCTGTGACTGCAAAAAGTAAAATTAAATATAATATTCCAGAAGTACTTGCAAACAGACCATGGCAGAATCAGGTTATGGTGTCAGCAATGAATAGCTCTCTTCTTTATCTTTTGGACTGTAACAACAGGTTTGGACATTTAAGAGATGGAGTACGTCAGCCAGCCCTTGATAATTTTGTGCATCAAAGTGCACTTTATACCATAAGAAAGTATAACCCGGATTTATTCCTCATTCATTTTACAGATTTAGATACAAATCGTCATATTTATGGTTTGGATCATGAGAAAACCTTTGCAGCTATGGATCGACACGATGAAAGATTAGGAGAAATTATACAAGCGCTGGAAGAAACGGGAGATATGAATAACACCACAATCATTGTATTGGGTGACCACTGCCAGTTTAATACGCAGCAGGCTGTTTACTTTAATTATATTTTAAAAGAAAAGGGTTATTTACAAACAAAGAAAGATAAAATCACATCGTATCGTGTGATAGCTAAAAACTGTGATGGTGCCTGTTATATTTATCTTAATCCCAAAGAAAGAAACAATGAGACCTTAAAACAAGAAGTGACAGAACTTTTTACAGAATTGTCAAAAGATATGACACACGGAATAGAGAGTGTATTTACGGGTGAAATGGCTGGAAAATTGGGTGCAGATAACGACTGTTATTTAATGTTGGAAGCAGCCGATGGATATTATTTTCTTGATGAATTTGATGTATTGACTCTTCCGGTTAATCAGATAAAAAAACATAAAATGAGAGCAACACACGGGTATTTACCAAATAAAAAGGATTATCAAACATTTTTCTTAGTCAGTGGATACGGGATTCAAGAAGGAATTCTTTACAAAGAGGAGATGGCGTTATATGATGAAGGTCCTACCTTAGCAAAGTTGATGGGACTTCATTTACCAGATACGGATGGTAGAGTGATTGGAGATATTTTAGTTTGAGAGATAGAATAAAGAAAACATTTACGTTAAAAAGAATTATATGGATGTTGGTTGGAAATATCGGGATTGGTTTAGGGGTTACTATATTTTATTTTTCTGGGTTAGGAAATGATCCGTTTTCCGGTATGAATATGATTTTATCTGAGCGAATCGGATTAAGTTATGGAAATTTTTTGTTGATTGTAAATACCTGTCTCTTTCTGTTAGAACTGCTCTTTGGAAAACAGTATATTCAGATTGGTACATTAGTAAACTGGATTGGAATTGGATATGTGGTGGATGTATTTCGCTATTTATTTACAAACTATATTCCAGAACCAAAGAATTTGTTTTTATCTGTTTTGATTATGTTATCAGGGGTTTTGGTAATGAGTTTTTCCATTTCGGTATACCAAACGGCGGATATGGGTCTCGCGCCGTTTGACAGTCTTGCTTTTCTGATACGAAATCATACACCAATTCCGTACTTTTGGGCCCGGATTTCAGTGGATGCCCTGTGCGCCTTTATTTGTCTTTTCGCGGGTGGATTTGTAGGACTAGGTACCTTTGTCTGTGCATTTGGACTTGGTCCTTTTATAGCTTTTTTCAACAGACATTTTTCTAATAAAGTTTTAAAATAGATTGGTTATTAAGAGCTTGTAAATCTCCTGATTTCTTTCCTGCCAGTTTTCGCAAATTGCGGCTGCTACATCTTCGGAAGGAACAGATAGTTTGATATTTACAAGTTCTATTTCTTTATCTTTTGCAATTAAATGTGCTTCATATTCCCCGTTGGTAGCTTTATAAAAATTAGACATTACAGATACTTCGTTGCGAAGCTCCAGTTCGTTTTCGCGAAAATAGCTGTTGATGTCTTTTTTAATTGCTTCGCTAATTCTATTTTCAAAATAATGCAGGGTATTTTTTCCTTCTTCTGTAATGACCAAATGGGTCCGATTACGAATGGATTCAGCAGTAATAAGTCTTGTGTCAATCAGTTCACCAATTGCCTGTTGTAAAGTTAGAAAGGTAGTGTATTCTCGTTCCAGAATAAAATCCCCAACCTGAGCCTTTGTTAGAGGAAATGAAACTTTATTTAACATATAAAGTACGATTAATTTATATAGTGTTAATTGATCCTGTGTCATAAGAATATGTCCTTTCTTAAGAGAGTTGTTTTCCTTGAAAGAATTGCTTTTCTTTCATTTCTTTATGGATATGATTTAGGACCTTTTTTTTATTAGAACTCCATAAAGGTGCAATAAGCAAGTCTTTTGGGCCGTCTCCTGTGATGCGATGAATCACCATGTCCCTCCTAACGTGTTCTAGAAGTTCTATTATTAGCAAGCTATAATCTTCTAAGGAATACATTGAAAAAGGAGTAGCGAGATAATCCTCAGCTAGGTCCGTATTTTTTATAATATGCAGTAAGTGCAGTTTTAATCCTTGAAGAGGCAACTGATTTAGATAGTGCATGGTTTTTAAATAATCTGTTTTGGTTTCACCTGGTAAACCAAGAATAATATGTACAATGATAGGAATTTGAATGCGGTGTAGATTCTTAACCGCCTCTTCAAAACAGGCCAGAGTATAACCACGTCGAATATAGATGGCTGTCTGTTCATGGATGGTTTGAAGACCTAGCTCAATCCAGATAAACTTGGTTGGATATTGGACTTTAAGTGCCTCTAGTAATTGAAGAACTTCAATTCCAAGACAGTCTGGCCTTGTTGCGATGGAAATACCGATAATCAAAGGGTGATCTAGTGCAGCCTGATAAAGTTCTTTTAGCTTCGAGACTGGACCATAGGTATTGGTATAAGCCTGAAAATAAGCAATATAATGTTGTCCTGTAAATTTGTCGGAAACTTTACGGATTCCTTCTTCGATCGTAGTGCTTGAAAAGTCACCACTACCACCCTCACTACAAAAGATACATCCTCTTCGAGACAGAGTTCCATCTCGGTTAGGACATGTGAAACCAGGATCCAAGGAAATTTTATAGATTTTTTCACCATAGGTTTCTTTTAAATACGTATCCAGAGTATAATAGGGTTTTTCGTGTTTGTACATTAGGTTTCCTTTAACGTTTGATGTTTTTCATAACTGCTTCGGCAACAACAGCAGCAACAGTTGGGTGAAAAGCTTCAGGTAAAATATTATCATCATGAAGTTCTGCATCCGGAATTAAATTTGCGATTGCCAGAGCAGCAGCCAGTTTCATATCTTCTGTTATTTGTGTTGCGCGTCCTTCTAATGCACCTTTGAAAATTCCTGGAAATGCAACTACATTGTTTACCTGATTTGGAAAATCAGAACGTCCGGTTCCAATGATACGTGCACCTGCTTCCTTTGCGATATCAGGCATAATTTCTGGAATTGGATTTGCCATTGCAAAAAGAATGCTATCCTGATTCATGGACTGAACCATTTCTTTTGTTACAATACCGGGTGCAGAGACACCAACAAAAATATCAGCATTTTTCAAGGCATCAGAAAGAGAACCTGTCTCGTTGTTTGGATTTGTTACTTCGGTCATTTTCAGCTGCATCCAGTTTAAGCCTTCTGTAGTTTTTGAAACGATTCCTACTTTGTCACATAATATCACATTTTGAAAGCCATAAGTTAAAAGAAGTTTTGTAATTGCAATTCCGGCACTACCAGCACCATTCACAACAACTTTACAAAGTTCCTTTTCTTTTTTTACAACTTTTAAAGCATTGATAATACCGGCAAGAACAACAATGGCTGTACCATGCTGGTCATCGTGAAAAACAGGAATATCTAATATCTGTTTCAGTCGTTCTTCGATTTCAAAACAACGGGGTGCGCTGATGTCTTCTAAATTAATTCCACCAAAACCTGGGGCAAGATATGTTATGGCTTTAATAAGTTCTTCGGTATCCTGAGTATCTAAACAGATGGGGATGGCATTGACTCCGCCAAATTCTTTGAATAATACGGCTTTTCCTTCCATAACAGGCATAGCAGCATAGGGGCCAATGTTTCCAAGTCCTAGAACTGCGCTTCCATCTGAAATAACAGCTACCGTATTGGATTTCATCGTATATAAATAGGAAGCTTCTTTATCTTCTGCAATCACTTTACAAGGTTCTGCAACACCTGGAGTATAGGCAAGAGCTAAATCTTCTCTGGTTTTCACAGGGACTTTTGATGTGATTTCTAATTTCCCTTTCCATTGTTCGTGTAGTAGAAGTGCTTTTTCTGAATTTGTCATGTAACTTCCTCGCTTTTCTTTTTTTCAGAACTATCATATATTATTTCAACATTTGTTTCAAGTAGTGCTTTACCTTTTCAAGAAATGTATGTATAATACTAGAAGTAAGTTATCATTCTAAAACATTTCGAAATAAGATCCCCATAATTTTAAGTAAAATTTGAATACGTAATTGGAAACGTTACAGCGCATGGTTTGTTGGCTGTTTCATTTTGTTTGTGTTATTGGTAAATAAAATTAAAATGTATGAGTAAATGCAGATTGGAGTTATCATGAGAGAAAAATATGAATCACTGGCACTTGCAGATTTAAAAGAAATCGCAAAAGCCAGAGGCTTAAAAGGCATTTCAACCATGAAAAAGTCGGAAATCGTTGAATTAATGTTGATGGAAGACGAAAAGGATACAAAAATTAATACAAAAGAAACAGAAAGTCGTATTCAGGAAACAGTTGTTGAAGATCAAAATCAGCAATTTCCAGAAGAGATTAAGAAAACCACAGAACCAAAGAAACCAGACAAGTATCCTAGCGATTTAGACAGTGGTTTGGATGCAAATGGGATTTTGGAAGTTCTGGCAGATGGTTATGGGTTTATTCGTTGTGCGAATTACTTGCCAGGTGAAAATGATGTATATGTAGCACCAAGTCAGATACGAAGATTTAACTTAAAAACCGGAGATATCGTTGAAGGTAGTACAAGAGTGAAAAGTCAGGGTGAAAAATTTAGTGCCCTTTTATTTGTTAAGAAAATCAATGGGTATCATCCGGATTTGGCAGCAAAAAGAGGCAACTTTGAAGATATGACTCCAATTTTCCCCAATGTTCGTCTTAAAATGGAAACCTATCAGTCGCCAGTATCTATGAGAATTATGGATTTGTTAAGTCCTGTAGGAAAAGGACAGCGTGGTATGATTGTCTCTCCACCAAAGGCAGGAAAGACTACCTTATTAAAGGATGTTGCAAAATCTATAAAAATCAATAATCCAGACATGCATCTGATTATTTTGTTAATTGATGAAAGACCAGAAGAAGTAACCGATATCAAAGAAGCAATTGAAGGACCAAATGTAGAAGTTATTTATTCTACGTTTGATGAACTGCCAGACCATCATAAACGTGTTGCCGAGATGGTAATGGAAAGAGCAAAGAGACTGGTAGAACATAAAAAAGATGTTTGTATATTGCTTGATAGCATTACAAGACTGACAAGAGCGTACAATCTGACCGTTCCACCAAGTGGAAGAACTTTGTCTGGTGGTTTGGATCCTGCAGCACTCCATATGCCGAAACGTTTTTTCGGTGCCGCAAGAAACATGAGAGAAGGCGGCAGCCTGACGATTCTTGCAACTGCATTGGTTGAAACTGGTAGTAAAATGGATGATGTTGTCTATGAAGAATTTAAAGGAACTGGAAATATGGAAATGGTATTGGATCGTAAATTATCGGAACGAAGAGTATTTCCAGCCATTGATATTCCGAAATCTGGAACCCGAAGAGAAGATTTGCTGTTAACGCCAGATGAACTGGAAGCAATCAATATTATTCGTAAGAATTTAAATAGTTTAAGACCAGAAGAAGCTGTGGATAAAATCCTGGATCTATTTGCAAAGACAAAAAATAATTATGAATTTGTAAATATGGTGAAAAAAATACTTGCAGTCTAGAAAATCCTATGCTACAATAAAAAAGCTGTTTATGGTGAAACCATATAAATATACTTGTTAAGTAAGCAAGATTACTTGAGGTCAGCATACTGTATGCAAGTGTGATCGATATATATAGAGAGGTGAAAGAAATGAGAGAAGGAATCCATCCTAATTATTATGAAACAACCGTTACCTGCAACTGCGGTAATACATTTGTAACAGGTTCTACAAAAAAAGATATTCACGTTGAAGTTTGTTCAAACTGTCATTCATTCTACACAGGCCAGCAGAAATCTGCTAGAGCTGATGGACGTATTGATAAGTTCAATAAGAGATACGGCGTAGAAAGCAAATAAGTAGTGCAGACAAGGTTGAGGTATTTTATCTCAACCTTATTTTTACTATATGGGCTTATGAGTTGACAGGAGATATAATATGCGAAATAACAAAATAAAATGTTCTTCAGGGATTGGCGGACAAGCAGTACTCGAAGGCGTTATGATGAAAAACAAAGATCATTATGCAGTTGCTGTACGCAGACCTGACGGTGAAATAGAAATCGAAACGGAAGAGTTTCGTGGAATTATTCATGGAAGTCCAATAAAAAAAATTCCTTTTATCAGAGGTGTATTTAATTTTATAGATTCTATGATGCTTGGAATTACTACTTTAAATTATTCAGCATCTTTTTATGAAGATGAAGAAAAAGAAGATACAAAAACTGACAAGGTACTCAATAAAGTATCCAAGGGAAATGCTGAAAAAATTATGATGGTTATGGTGACCGTTTTTTCTCTTATTTTTGCAGTGGCTATTTTTATGGTGCTTCCTTATTTTTTAAGTGATTTGTTAACCAGGCAAATCAGAAATGCTTCTTTGGTTGCAATCATCGAAGGTGTTATTCGTATCTGTATATTTGTAGGTTACGTTGCTCTGATTTCCTTATCCAAAGATATTAAACGTGTTTTTATGTATCATGGAGCAGAACACAAATGCATTAACTGTATTGAAAAAGGTCGTCCTTTAACAGTGAGAAATGTGATGCATTCTTCCAGACAACATAAACGTTGTGGAACAAGCTTTATGTTATTTGTAATGTTAATCAGTATCGTGTTATTTTTCTTTATACGTGTGGATTCTACCTTGTTAAAAGTAGTGTATAGAATTTTATTGATTCCAGTTATTGCAGGAATTTCCTATGAAGTACTGAGACTTGCTGGAAATAGTAACTCTATCATTGTTCGTATTTTTTCAGCACCTGGTCTTTGGCTACAGAAACTTACCACCAAGGAACCCGATGAGCAAATGGTTGAAGTTGCAATTGCTTCTGTTGAAGCAGTGTTTGATTGGAAAGCATATTATAAAGAGAATTTTGGCTATGAAGTAGACGATGCTTTTATGGCAGGAGAATAAGTGAGCTTTAAGAACCATATGAACTATAGAGAAAGTTATCAAAATGGATATCAACGTCTCAAAGAGGCGGGAATAATAGAAGCTGAATTAGATGCAAGACTTCTGTTGGAAGCAGTTTGCTATACCAACAGGAGTGATTTGCTTGTGCATGGAGATCGAATTTTAACAGAAGAAGAAGCAAACTGTTATGAGGAGTATCTGGTTAAACGACAGTCCCGCGTGCCACTCCAACATATTCTTGGACAGGCCTCTTTTATGGGACTGGATTTTTTAGTCAATGAGCATGTGCTGATTCCAAGGCAGGATACGGAAATTCTGGTGGAACTAGTGTTAAAATATCTTCATGATGGCATGGAGATTCTGGATGTTTGTACTGGTTCAGGATGTATCCTTCTAAGTTTGCTAAAGTACAGCAATCATTGTAAAGGTGTAGGTGTTGATATTTCCGCAGAAGCTTTGAAGGTTGCAAGTAAAAATGCAGAATTATTGCAATTAGAACCTGTGTTTCTTTTGAGTGATCTATTGGAACAGATACAGGGAACCTTCGACATTATGGTATCCAATCCTCCTTATATACGAACCGAAGTGATAAAAGAATTGCAGGATGAAGTGAAACTTTATGAGCCGCATCTTGCATTAGATGGAAAAGAGGACGGATTATTTTTTTACAGAAAAATTATTGACCAGTCGCTCTTGCATTTACGTGGTGGTGGCTATTTATTTTTTGAGATTGGTCATGATCAGGGAAAAGAAGTTTCAGAGCTTATGAAAGCAGCAGGTTTTCAGAATGTTCAGGTAGAAAAAGATTATGCAAAGCTTGACCGAATTGTATTCGGCTATAAAAAAAGTTGAGAATTACCAAAGATAAAGAGCTGCCAATGTGTGCAGAGTGAGAGGTTATAACATGTTTGACAGATTAGAAGTATTATTAATAAAATTTGAAGATATTATGAATGAACTAAATGAGCCTTCGGTAACAGGGGATCAAAATCGTTTCCGAAATCTGATGAAGGAACAAAGCGACTTGACACCTATCGTGGAAGCTTACAAAGCATATCGACAGGCAAAGCAGGATATTGAAGATAGTTTGAGTATGTTGGATGTGGAAAATGATCCAGAGATGCGAGAAATGCTAAAAGAAGCTTTATCAGATGCAAAAAATCAGGTTGAAGAATTAGAAAATCAGTTAAAGATTTTGTTACTTCCAAAGGATCCAAATGATGATAAAAATGTTATTGTGGAAATCCGTGCGGGTGCTGGTGGAGATGAAGCAGCTCTTTTTGCAGCAGAAATGTACCGTGTATACGTGCGTTATGCAGAAAGACAGCGCTGGAAAGTTGAAACCATGAATCTGGATGAAATCGGGATTGGTGGAATCAAAGAAGTAAGTTTTATGATCAATGGACAAGGCGCTTACTCCAGATTGAAATATGAAAGTGGTGTGCATCGTGTTCAGCGTGTTCCGGAGACAGAATCGGGTGGACGTATCCATACATCAACAATTACGGTGGCGATTATGCCAGAAGTAGAAGAAATGGATGTACAACTAGACATGAATGATTGTAAATTTGACGTAT
>CANRGO010000048.1 GCA_947630125.1 uncultured Lachnospiraceae bacterium
TGGAATCGAAGAGTATATGCATAAATATCAGGTAACAGATATTAAGGATCTGATTGGACTTGTGAAATAAAAAAGCACAGCAAAATAGGCAGAGATAAATTCCTTTGGAACATCCCTGCCTATTTTTTTATCTGAAATTATATGGTATCTGGTGTTGAGGATTGCTGTGCTTTGTAGTCATCAAACTTTTTCATAACAGCATCATAGGTATCTTTGGTGATTGAGGGAAGTTCTTTTCCCCAGGTTTTGGTGGCTTCTTCAAAACCTTTTTCAAAAGCGGCTCTCATATCTTCCATGGTATCTGGATCACCACCGGATAAGGCCATAGCAAAGTCATAAATACGCTGTGAGGTTTCTTTTACCCCCCAATAGCCGTCTTCAGAGATATCTTCCTGAGCCTGAGCTTTGGTTGCAGGATCCACTGTGAAATCCCCACTGGCAAGAAAACTCCAGATATCATTGGCTTCTCCGTACTTATTACCTTGTTTTTGTATCATTTGTTCTACAAGAGATCTAAGTTGTGCTGTTTTTGCTTCCGCATCTGCCTGCATTTTTGCAATTAGATCGGTATTTTGTGTATAGGCTTTTTTTACTGGATTGCTGTCGGATGCAGATTTTTCATACACCACAGCCTGAGCAGTTTCGCTGGCCTTTGGAGTATTTTTTTCTACGGGTTTTTCAGTTGCTTTTTTCTCTGCTGTTTTTGGATATGCAGCATAGGGATCTTGTACCATAACCTGATTAATTCCATTTACACTCATGTTATTTACCACACCTTTCTGTTTAAAAGTTTGACGAAATGTCAAATCTTTCGCCTTCCTTGGCTTTCTATATGTTATCGTTGTGCTTATAATATCGGACAAACCTATCCATAAGTTTATAGCAAATCTTCGATTCTTGGAGAGATTGATTTTTTTGGTCTTTTAAGGTTATAATAGTAGAAGAGTGTATACAGTATTCAATCCTCTTAAAATGAATAAGAAATCGATAAGGTGGATGAGAAGTGGATAAAATAACAATCAAAGCACCAGCAAAAATTAATCTGGGACTGGATGTACTTCGCAAAAGAGAAGACGGATATCATGAAGTACACATGATTATGCAAACGGTAGCATTGTTTGATGAACTGACCTTTGAAAAAACAGAAAAGCAGGGAATCACTCTTGCGACCAATCATGAAACCATAGAAACGGATGAGAGAAATCTGATTGTAAAAGCGGCGAAACTTTTTCTGGAGTATTTTTCGATCGAACAGGGACTAAACATCTATCTGAAAAAGCAAATTCCAGTGGCCGCAGGCATGGCAGGTGGAAGTACCGATGCAGCGGCGACCCTATTAGCGATGGCACAATTATTAGAGGTGCAAACAGACAAAGAAACTTTATGTAAACTAGGAGTGAAAATCGGTGCAGATGTACCTTATTGCATCTTACAGGGGACAGCCTTATCTCAGGGAATTGGAGAAATTTTGACACCTCTAAAGCCTGCTCCGGACTGCTTTGTTTTATTGATAAAACCACCCATTGAGGTATCTACAAAATTTGTATATGAGAATTTAAAGGTACAGGAATTAAAGAGTCATCCTGATATGGAAGGAATTCAAAGAGCCATTGAAACAGGGGATTTGAATGGGATGTGTAAGCGGTTGGAAAATGTATTAGAATCCGTTACGATTCCAGCTCATCCGATCATTAAGGAGATCAAAGAACTGGCATTACAGCAGGGAGCGATCAGTGCACTTATGAGTGGAAGCGGACCAACTGTATTTGCTATTTTTGAAGAGGAAATGCAGGCAAAAGTCGCAAAAAAAGTTTTTGAGGAAGCAAAGATTTCAAACGAAATCTATCTGACACATTTTTTTCAACCCTAAGTTACAGAACACAAAGGAGAAGGTTATGAATGAGTTCGAAAAAATTGATGAATTTTTACCTTTAAGAGATGTGGTGTTTCAAACCTTAAGAAAGGGAATTCTTACGGGAGAATTAAAGCCTGGTGAAAGGCTGTTGGAAATTCATCTGGCAGATAAATTAGGAGTCAGCAGAACGCCAATACGAGAAGCGATACGGAAACTGGAACTGGAAGGACTTGTAACGATGATTCCTAGAAGAGGAGCAGAAGTTGCAAATATTACGGAAAAAAGTCTGCGTGATGTATTGGAGGTAAGAAGAGCACTGGATGTGCTGTCTGTAGAACTTGCCTGTGACAGAATGACAGAGGATGAACTCATACGATTGCAGGCAGCTTGTGAGCAATTTGAACGGGCACTTGTAACCAAGGATTTAACGCAAATTGCCAAGGCAGACATTGCATTTCATGATATCATCCTGGAATCTACTGGGAATGGTCGTCTGGTTCAACTGGTCGCCAATCTTTCAGAGCAAATGTACCGTTACCGTTTTGAATATATTAAAGATGAAAGAAATCACCCAAAACTAAAGGAAGAACATCATCAGATTCTGAATTTTTTAAGGGAAAAAAACAAGGCAGAAGCAGCTAAGGCGGTAGCTGGGCATGTGGACAGCCAGGAAGCTTCCATTATACACAGCCTGTTTACAGAATAAGTGTTGAAGATGAAACAGATAAAGAAGGTAAGATACATGTTGGATTTTGATCAAAACGATAAAAAAGAAGCACCCATTGGAGTATTTGATTCAGGGGTAGGTGGTCTGACAGTCATGCGTGAAATTATGCGTCAGATTCCCAATGAAAAATTAATCTACTTTGGAGATACAGCAAGAGTACCCTATGGTGGCAAGTCCAAAGAGACTGTAACCAGATACTCCAGACAAATCGTACATTTTTTACAGGAAAATCATGTGAAGGCCATTGTGGTAGCCTGCAATACAGCCAGTGCGTATGCCCTTGAGACCTTAGAAAAGGAAATTCAGATTCCTATTATCGGGGTAGTAAAACCGGGAGCAAAAGTAGCTGCGGAGACCACCAAAAATGGTAAGATTGGTGTAATCGGTACCGAAGGCACGGTGTTGTCTAATATCTACCCTACCTATATTCGTGACATCAAGCAACAGGTTCAGGTGCTGCAAAAGGCTTGTCCTTTATTTGTTCCCTTAGTGGAAGAAGGACTGTTGGAGGATCCGGTAACAGATGAAATAGCCAAACGGTATCTGGCAGAATTAATTGATTTGGATATTGATACCCTGATTTTAGGCTGTACACATTATCCTTTGATTCGGGATACCATAGGACGTATTATGGGTAGCCAGGTGAATCTGGTGAATCCTGCCTACGAAACAGCCAGAGAATTAAAAGAGTTATTAGAGCGGGAAGCATTGTTAAACAGCAGACATCCGGAACTTGGAAGCAATCAGTATCAGTTTTTTGTAAGTGATGGCGCAGAAAAGTTCAAGAATTTTGCTAACTCGATTATCAAATATGGAATACTGTCGGCAAAAATTGTCAGTGCGGAAGACTATGAAGGAACAAGCAAACGATAGAGAGGTGCCTTATGACCAAGGACGTAGTAGTATCCATTCGTGGACTGCAGTTTCAGGGTATGAATCAGGAAGATGAAGTAATTACCATCAATCCAGGAGAATACTATAAGAAAAATGATGGACACTATGTAGTTTTTCATGAAATGACAGAAGGAATGGAACAGGAAACGAAAAATATCATCAAATTTAAGAAAAATGAACTGAATCTGACAAAAAAAGGTTTGGTGAATGCGCATATGGTCTTTGAAGAACATAAAAAAAGCATCTCAAGTTATATAACACCCTTTGGTGAATTGATTTTTGGAATCGATGCAAGAAAAGTTCAGTTTCGTGAAAGCGAAAACCAGATTTTAATCGAAGTTGATTATGGCTTGGAAGTAAATTATGAATTCTTATCAGATTGTAAAATTGTACTGGATATCAGACCAAAGGAATTGGCAGGAGATTTTTTAACTTCATAAAAGAATTTTTAATTCACAAAAAAAGGATTGATTAAGCAACCATGTGTTTGCTTAACCAGTCCTTTTGGTTTATACCAGATAGGTTTGTGATTATTTAATTGGTTTTGCGCCTGCTTTTTCCTGAAGTTTATCAACAAAATTAGCAAATTTGCTTTTTTTCTTCTTTGGTGTATTGTTCTGGATGGAACCATGTAAGCCCTTTACGCTGGTGATGTAGATTCCACTGACAACAGCTTTCACTTCTTTTTTAACAGGGATACTATCAAAAATCTTTGCATCGCATACCAAGGACATAATTTGTGGTCCAATTTTTGCTTTTACGATGGGAAGTTTGGAAGCACGCATCAGCTTTGGTGTCTGATCGATTACAACCTGGGGTAAACCGGAGTCTTTTAATTTTAATTTCTTCTTATCGATGATAAGCATGGTAACAGTTTGTTTGCTGGCTTCGATTTGTGCCTGCTGTTGTTCCTGCTTTTTCTGTGCTCTGCGTCCTAAGATGTAAAGAACTACAACTGCCACAATCAAAATAGCTAAAATAACGAGTAAAACGATGGTTACTGTATTCACAAGATACCTCCTAATAGGTGTTTTTCATTGTGATATTGTAACATGTTAGCAACCTACTGGCAAGAAGATAAGCGCTTCGTTATAGGAATTTAAGAACTTATTTAGAAAGATTTGGGATTGTAAAATCTCATAGAAACACGTATAATGACAATAGTAGTACCAATTCTTGTATAGATCTAGTTCTAATTGAAGTTCCATCCTTCCAGCAAGTCACCCAAATACCCCAACAAAACAATATAGATAATTATTTCTCTTTGAAAGGAAGTCAACATGGATAAAGTTGCAGTATTAATCCCTTGTTATAATGAAGAAAAAACAATAGGAAAGGTAATTTCTGATTTTTGGAATAATTTACCAGAGGGAAGCGTTATTTACGTGTATGATAACAATTCAACAGATGATACGGTGAAAATCGCAGAACAGGCAGGAGCAATCGTTCGTCATGAAAAACGTCAGGGAAAAGGGAATGTAATCCGCAGAATGTTTCATGAGATAGATGCCAGATGTTATATCATGGTGGATGGAGATGATACTTATCCAGCGGAATATGCCCAAAAACTGATTCATAAAATACTCATAGAAGAAGAGGATATGGTAATTGCAGACCGACTTTCTTCTACCTATAGCAAAGAAAATAAAAGACCCTTTCATAATATAGGAAATAATCTGGTCCGTGATATGATTAACCTTCTGTTTCACTGTGATATGAAGGATATAATGACGGGATACCGCGCTTTTAGTTATCAGTTTGTAAAGAGTTTTCCAGTGTTATCATCGGGTTTTGAAATAGAAACAGAAATGAGTATTCATGCCATTGATAAGAAGATGGCAATTTCCTCGCAGGTTATCGAATATCGGGATCGGCCAGAAGGCAGTGTATCCAAGCTAAATACATATGCAGATGGCTTTAAAGTATTAAAAACCATAGGAAGCCTTGTGAAAACCTATAAACCGCGTTTGTTCTTTGGATTGCTTGCTTTGTTATTAGCCCTTATATCGGTTGGCTTTTTTATACCTGTTATGATGGAATACCTGAGTACTGGTTTGGTACCGAATTTTCCAACCTTAATCATGTGTGGCTTTGTTATGATTGCGGCTATCCAGTCTTTGTATTCTGGCTTGATTTTAGAAACCATACAGCATAAAAACAGACAGGATTTTGAACTGCAGCTTCATGCAATCAGAGACCGCGAACTTCAATTATTAAAGGAAGAACATGCCCATGAATAAACTCAAAGTTCTAAGAATCAAGCACAGTCTGCCAAACATCTTACAGCTTTTGCTTCCTCTTTGGTTTGTATTTGCTGTTTCGCAAACAGAGGCTGTTAAAACAAAAGTATTAGGCAGTTATGTGATTAATTTGACCAACAATCTGGAATATCTGTTATTTTTTGGCTTAAGTTATGTTCTGCTAGGCTTTTATTTCAAGCAGAAAGATCAAAGGCTTCGGAATGTTTCTCTGTTTGTGGGATTGCTTTTGGCAAGTAGTTACGTGGTTGGCTTATATTGTCATTATGAGAACAATCTCTTTGCAGATACCTGGCGATTTGTAAGTTTGCTGTTGCAAATTATAGGGATAGCCATTGCTACCGTTCCATTCTCAGCATTTTTGCTCATGACAATCGAAAACATACAAAATCGCCCACAAAATCAGGCTCTTGAAAAGGAAAAACATCCAGCTTTTGTATTTCTTTTTTACTGGGTTATGATTATGCTTTGTTATCTGCCTGTTTTTTTACATACCTGGCCAGTTAATTTTATTTATGATGCCAAATACCAGATGGCCGAAGTCATTACAAATACTTATAAAATTCATCATCCCATTATTCATACCTATCTTATGGGGCTTGCGTATACCTTTGGCCAGTCAATTGGAAATGTTTCACAGGGGATGCAACTCTATACTATCCTTCAGATGCTGATACTTGCTGGGGCATTTAGTTATACCCTAACATATTTGTACCGAGTAAAAGCACCAAAATTAGTTCGAAGAGTGGTATTTTGCTTCTATGCACTGTTTCCATTAAACCCCATGTTTGCAGTAACGGCTACAAAAGATGTATTGTTCGGAGCATTCTTTTTGGTGTTTGTTGTGCTCTTGGTGGATAACCTGAGAAAAAAAGAACTCTTTACACTACCACAAACATTTGCCTTTCTTATTATAGGAAGTCTTATGTTGATCTTTCGTAAAAATTCTTTGTATGCCTTTTATGTAACCATCCCCTTCCTAATTTTATTTGTAAAAGGGTGGAAACGAAGACTGCAGATGGGCCTTTTGATTCTTGGAACGCTGCTTTGTTTTCAACTTACCAATTCGTTTTTTATTGATTTAACCGCTGCGGTTGATAATGGAAGCAGGAGGGAATCCTTAAGTGTACCCCTGCAACAACTTGCAAGAGTAGCATCTTATCATAGAGATGAAATGCCAGATGAACTCTATGAGGAATTCATTCTCTATGTACAAGAATCTGATATAGCTCTTTATAATCCTTATAACTCGGATGCGATTAAAAACAATGCCAATGAACAACTATTTCGTTCAAATTTTGGTAATTTTTTAAAACTCTGGTTAAAAGTTGGATTGCAATTTCCGGATGAATATCTGGAGTCATTTTTTACCAACACCATGGGTTATTGGTATTTGGGAGATACCTATTATCAAATCGGGGATGGAATAAGCTCGTATCATACCTTGATCGGTATGGGTGATGAAGTGATCAAAGAAGATTTATGTAAACCTGCGGGTATTATCTATAACTATTTGTTTTATGATATGAAGTATCGAGAAATACCACTTTTTTCACTATTCTTTAATCCAGCCCTGTATTTCTGGCTACTTGTATTTTATTTCGGCGCAGCTTTTTATCAAAAACAGTACAATAAAATGATTCCGATGATTTATGTGTTAGCCTATGTTTTAACCTGTCTCTTTGGACCTTTGGTTGCACTTCGGTATGTGTATGGTGTTGTAGTAACAGCACCAGTGATTGTCTATCTCATGTCTTGTAGAAAGTTTTAGCCTATAGTATAATTTGAACAGGACGGTGGACATATGTTTGTAGATATTTTTGGAGAAACAAGTGTGATGATACTATTAGATCAGATTTTTAGAAATCTGATCTTTTTGAATATCATTTTTTCCATTGTAATTGTATTTTTTCAACGAAAAGAACCAAAAAGTGTATGGGCCTGGCTGCTTCTCTTATATGCTATTCCAATCTTGGGAATTCTTATTTATATCATGGCTGGAACAGACATGCATAAGAGAAAGATGTTTAAAACCAAAGAGGTGGAAGACAGAATCAATGAGTCCATACGAAAACAAGAGGATAGTATTTTAAGACATGAGCTGGATGCAAAAAATCCAACCCTTCTGGAATATTCTGATTTGGTTCTTTACAATCTGCAAACGGCGGGAGCGGTACTTAGTAATAACAATTCTGTGGATATTTTTACCGATGGTCATAAGAAATTTGAACATTTAAAAGAAGATATTCGAAATGCAAAAAAACATATCCATATTCAGTACTATATCATACGAAAAGATGAATTATTTGAATCCATCTGTGAGCTATTAATTGAAAAGGTGAAAGAGGGAGTCGAAGTTCGTATTTTATATGATGGGATGGGATGCCGTAAAGTATACAAAAGCTACTGGAGATATTTGAAAAAGCATGGAATTCATCTTGCAGAATTTTTCCCACCTTTGCTTGGAGCCCTGCATTTAAGACTAAACTACCGCAATCATCGTAAAATCGTGGTCATTGATGGTGTGATAGGCTGGGTTGGAGGATTTAACATCGCCAGAGAATATCTGGGATTAAAAAAGAGGTTTGGCTATTGGAGAGATACTCATCTGCGCTTAATGGGTAATGCGGTGTTGTCCCTTCAAATGCGTTTTATTCTGGACTGGAATTATGCTGCCAATGAAAACTTATTTAATAAGGGCAGTTATCTGTCCAGCGAAGTTGCAGATTATAAAGGAACGAAAGAAATTCAGATTATTAGTTCAGGACCCGATTCCAGAATACAAAACATCCGTGATAACTATTTGCGTCTGATTCACAAGGCAAAAAAATCCATCTATATCCAGACACCTTACTTTATTCCTGATGAACCGATTCTTTCGGCTTTGATGATCGCAGTATCCTCTGGAATCAAGGTCTATCTGATGATACCTTGTAAACCAGATCATCCTTTTATTTACTGGGCAACCTATTCTTATTTTGGGGATTTAATTAATGCTGGTGCTAAGTGCTATGTCTATCGCAATGGATTTCTCCATGCAAAGGGCATGATAGTAGATGATTCTGTTTTGTGTTATGGAACTGCAAATATGGATATTCGCAGCTTTGCTTTGAATTTTGAAGTAAATGCCATTATTTACGATGAGGAATGTGCAAAAGAAATGGTAGAGATTTTTTGGGAGGATGTTACGAAATCCAAGTTAATTACAAAAGACCTATACTTAAGAAGAAAATTTATGGTAAGGGTAAAGGAACAAGTATGTCGCCTTTTGTCGCCACTTTTATAAGAAGAGAGGATTCTTAATATAATCTTGAGATTTCGTGAAATATGTGTGAATTTCGATAAAAGTCTTTCAAGAATTTGTAAAATATGTTATAAGTATTTTATTGTCGTGATTACATTTGGCGACAGAATCAAGAAGGAAATGCATAAAAGATGCGGATGGGAGTTTTATGAAACAAAAAATTACATTATTATTGTTACTGACCATGCTAGTAACAGCGATTGCAGGTTGTGGCAAAAAGGCTGAAACAGAAACAAGCACAGAAACTACTACAGAAACAACAGAAGTAACAACCACAGGTTTATCTGCTCGTAATTTCAAAGCAGCTGACTATGTAACACTTGGAAACTACAAAGGATTTGAAGTAGAAGCAGCAGCCTTAGAAGCAGTAACAGATGAAGATGTGGAAAACTATATTTCATATATTTTAAGTTATTACACAGAAGAAGTTGAAATCACAGATAGAGCAGCACAGACAGGTGACATCGTTCATGTTTTAAGTGTTGGTAAAACATTAGATGGTGAAGAATTCGATAACAGTGGAGAAACTGGTTATGATGTAGAAATCGGTGGAGCAGGATATATTGAAGGATACGCGGAAGGTTTAGAAGGAGCTAGTATTGGCGATGTAGTGGAAATAAATCTTACATTCCCAGCAGATTACCCTGCAACAGATCTTGCTGGACAGGAAGCGATTTTTACTTTAACAGTAGAATCAATCAAACAGTCTGTAGCAGCTGAATTAAATGATGAATTAATCGTAAGAATGGATACTGAAAATGGTTCCGATTATAAAACTGTAGATGGTTTTAGAGCAGGTGTAAGAACTATGTTAGAAGAATATGCGCAGAGCACCTATGATAACACCGTAGCTGCAGCAGTTTTAGATCAGATTAGCGCAGAAGCAACTTTCCAGGAGCTTCCAGCAGATCTTCTTACTTACTTTAGAGATAGCATTACCTCTTACTATACAAGCGAAGCTGCTTACTATGGTACAGATTTAGAAACATATATGTCAACCAATTTTGGAATTACCTTGGAAGCATTCAATACAGAAGTCGAAACTATGGCTGATACCTCTGCAAAAGAAGAATTAATCTGTCAGTTAATTGCAGAATTAGAAAACATTACCGTATCAGATGAAGATATGAATGCTCGTCTTGATGAGGATGTAAAAGCAGCAGGACTTACTACAAAAGAAGAATACCTTGGAACAACAGATATTGAAGATTACAGAGCATATTTAGTGAAACTTGATGTTCTTCAGTTCTTAATTGAAAATGCAGTTGTTGTAGAACCAGTAGTTGGTGAAACTGCAACCACAGAAGAAACAACAACAGAAGAAGCAACAGAAGAAACTACTACAGACGGAAACTAAGCTGTAATAACAATTAAAAATAAGTAACCAATGATCACTCTGCCAGATTTATCTGACAGAGTGATACGAGATTTTACAGAACTTTTTATGAAGAGGGAGGCACTATGGATTTAACAGATATTCGCTCATTGTATCATGAGAAAGAAAATTTTATAGGAAAAAAAGTAACCGTTGGAGGTTGGCTAAGAAGTAATCGAGATTCCAAAACCTTTGGATTTTTGGTTTTAAATGATGGAACATTTTTCGAAACCTTACAGGTCGTATACAGTGATCAGGTTGCAAATTTTGAAGAACTTACCAAATTGAATGTAGGTTCAGCAGTGATCGTAACCGGTGTGATTGTGGCTACAGCCGGAGCAAAACAGCCTTTTGAAATGCAGGCTGAGGAAGTATTTGTGGAAGGTGCTTCTTCTGCAGACTATCCTTTACAGAAGAAACGACATACCTTTGAATATTTACGTACCATCTCTCATTTAAGAGCCAGAACCAATACTTTTCAGGCGGTATTTCGTGTGCGTTCTTTGATTGCCTATGCAATTCATCAGTTTTTTATGGAGCGAAACTTTGTCTATGTACATACGCCCATTATTACAGGAAGTGACTGTGAAGGAGCAGGTGAAATGTTCCAGGTAACTACCCTAGACTTACAGGATCTTCCAAAGACAGAAGAAGGTGGCATAGATTATTCCAAGGATTTTTTTAACAAGCCAACAAA
Organism: uncultured Lachnospiraceae bacterium; assembly: GCA_947630125.1. Taxonomy (GTDB): domain Bacteria; phylum Bacillota; class Clostridia; order Lachnospirales; family Lachnospiraceae; genus CANRGO01. The sequence continues at coordinate 11,111 of CANRGO010000048.1, forward strand.
TCTAACCGTAAGTGGCCAGTTAAATGTAGAAACCTATGCTTTTGCATTTAAGAATGTGTATACCTTTGGACCAACTTTTCGTGCAGAGAATTCCAATACCACCCGTCATGCGGCTGAGTTTTGGATGATTGAACCAGAAATGGCATTTGCGGATTTGAAAGATGACATGATATTAGCTGAAAGCATGATCAAACATATCATTCGCTATGTGTTGGAACAGGCTCCAGAAGAAATGAACTTCTTCAACGAATTTATAGACAAAGGATTACTGGAACGACTGAATCTTGTGTTAACTTCTGACTTTGCCCATGTAACCTATACCGAGGCAATTAAAATATTAGAAGAAAACAATGAGAAATTTGAATACAAAGTACACTGGGGCTGTGATTTACAAACGGAACATGAACGTTTCCTTACAGAAACTCAGTTTAAACGTCCTGTATTTGTAACGGATTATCCAAAAGATATCAAAGCTTTCTATATGAAGTTAAACGAAGATGGAAAGACTGTAGCTGCCATGGACTGTCTGGTTCCTGGAATCGGAGAAATCATAGGCGGAAGTCAGAGAGAAGATAATTTAGAGCTTCTTCTAAAACGTATGGAAGAGATGAAATTAAATCCAGAAGATTATGATTTCTATCTGGACCTTCGTAAATACGGTTCTGCTCGTCATGCAGGTTTTGGTCTTGGTTTTGAACGTTGCGTGATGTATCTGACAGGTATGAGCAACATCAGAGACGTGGTGCCTTTCCCAAGAACGGTTAACAACTGCGAATTGTAATTAATTATGTAACCCACACTATCCTTTGTGAAGAAATGGATATTGTGGGTTTTTTGTACTAGAAAATGTGGAAACCACTTGATATTGATTAAGCAATTCGTTATACTTAAGTCGAGTTGACATAAACAAAAGAAGATAACATTATGCAGAAAGGAGAGCCATGAAAAACCATCCATTTTTAAGCACCATAGCAACCTGGGTGATAGCCATACTTATCATCACATTTTTTGTGGTGGATCCTATTAGTACCTTTGCAACAACCATCAATGAACTGAAAAATCAGCAGGCAGAAGCCCAGCAGATCTATGATAGTATCAATCAGGAAATCAAAGAGATATCCAAAGAGCAGACCTCGATTCAATCTGAAATAAAAGATCTGGATACCCAGATCGTGGAACTCCTTGCTGGAATTAGTATCATCGAGGATGAGCTTGTGGAAAAACAAGAGCAGATAGAAATCGTACAGGCAGAATATGAAGTGGCTTTAGCTGATGAAGAAGCCCAGTATCAGTCTATGACCACCAGAATTCAATACATCTATGAAAAAGGCGATGCAAATTATATACAGCTCTTTTTAGAAGCAAAAAGCTTTACCGAAATGGTGGATAAGGTAGATTTTGTAGAACAGTTGTATGAATATGACAGACAGATGCTCTTAGATTATCAACAAATACGAGAAGAAGTAGCTTGCTTAAAAGAAACATTGGAAATCGAACAGTCTGAATTACTGGCCATACAAGAGGAATTAAATCAGGAAAAAGTGATTTTGGAAGGCTTGTTGGTAGAGAAAAAGGCCCAGTCTGAAGACTATGAAGTGCAGTTAGCCCAGGCAAAACAAGAAGCTGCAGCATATAAAACCAAAGTGAATTCGATTCAGAAACAGGTGAAGAAATTAGAAGAAGAGGAACGAAAGAAGGCAGCACTGGCAGCAGCTCAGACTGCTACTACAACCGGAAAATCCTCCTACTCTTTAAAAGTAGACGTGAATAACATTAAAAATGCAGCTGGAAGTGAACTAGGAAAAAATATCGCCATCTTTGCTTGCCAATTCGTAGGAAACCCCTATGTATCAGGCGGAACCAGCCTTACAAAAGGAGCAGACTGCTCCGGTTTCACCTCTGCAGTCTACAAAGAATTTGGTATCAGCCTTTCCAGAACCTCCTTCTCCCAAAGAAGTGATGGTGTGGCAGTAGAATATAAAGATGCCCAACCAGGTGACCTAATCTGCTATTCCGGCCACGTAGGACTCTACATTGGAAATGGCATGATCGTTCACGCCTCCAGCGTCAAAACCGGCATCAAAATCAGCTATGCCACCTATCGCTCCATCTTAGCAGTACGCCGCATCATCTAACCAGTAGACCAGGGGGACGGTTCTTCTGGTATACTAACAGATATAAAACAAATGATCTTCGTTTGGATTATAATCTCCATAAAGATCAGTAAAATAATGGTTCTCCAAAGGAATCCATTGCTCTAAAAACATCTTCAGACCTTCAGGGCCGTTTCGCTTAGCGATACGGTCCTTTTGAATCTCCTCCGTACAGCCAAGAAGCAGAGCCATATTATAGAAACTTAAAAAATCTGGCCGCATACTATAGCTTCCCTCTATAATATAACAATCACTATGGGGAAGGGTTTTATAAGAGCGAATCTTCATCTGGCTACAATCAAAGACTCCATATCGAACCTCTCTACCAGCCCGCAGTGGTTCTAAAACTTCCGAAATAAAACGCTCATAATGAACATTCCCACCAGGACTCAACTTTCGTTCCGGGGTTCGTAACTCCAATGGGAGAAAAAAATCATCCAGAGAAATCACTGGTGCATGCAGTTTTTCTGATAAAACTTGAGCCAAAGTGGACTTGCCACTCCCGCATTTTCCATCGATTGCAAATAAAAATGGTTTTGTAAAATTTTGACTTTTCATAAGATATCCTTTATCATGAAGTTATTGCAATTATCATAGCATAAATCGTGACATAGACAAAATATTTTTGAAAGCCAAACTAATTTTTTGTTGACATAGACTGTTCTGTTCGATATAATTGCGCTGATATGTAGAGGCAGTAGCCTTTGATAGCAAAATTTTGACCATTCTCACCAAGGAACTCTATAAAGCTCCTGACACATGCCAAATCTGTGGGAATCATGGCCATACGGACAGCCAGGTCAAAAGCCGAAGTCGGCAACTTTGTTGCCTTATTGATTGAGCATTCGCTCACTTTTTGTAAGTTGGTTACTTTATAGCCATGTGCTGAACATCGCACGACATTTGTGAAACGATCAATAAGAGTAGTAAAAGTATTTTCTTGCTATATAGACTCTGAAACCTCTAAAAAAAACAGTGAACTATCCAATGCTGACGTCAACGAAAGCATGGGGTTTTTTTAGAACGATACGCGCAAATGTTGTGTTGTACAGAAGGTACAATCCATTTGGGTGTTTTTTTATACCCTAAATACGCAATTACGAAGAAAAAAATACAGGCATGAAGTCATGCAAAGGGGTGTGTCATGGTAAACAAGCTGAAACTGTACGGATTTAACAATTTAACAAAGGCTCTTAGCTTTAATATTTACGATGTGTGCTACGCAAAAAGCAAGCGGGAGCAGCAGGACTATATCGACTATATCGACGAGCAGTACAACTCCGATCGTCTCACCAATATCTTACTACAGGTTACCGAAATGATTGGTGCCAAAGTGTTAAATGTATCCAAGCAGGACTATGATCCACAGGGTGCCAGCGTAACACTGCTGATCTCTGAAAAAGGAATCGGAACCTCCCCAGAAACTGTGGTTGCTCATTTGGATAAAAGCCACGTTACCGTTCATACCTACCCAGAATATCATCCAGACAATGCCATCGTAACCTTTCGCGTGGACATCGACGTAGCCACCTGTGGTGAAATCACCCCACTGAGCACCCTGGATTACCTGATTGGCAGTTTTGATTCAGATATTATTACCATGGACTACCATGTACGTGGTTTCACAAGAGATATTGAAGGAAAAAAAATCTTCTTAGACCACCACATATCCTCCATACAGGATTACATTGATCCAACCACCATGACCCGCTATGATGCCATCGACATCAATGTCTACCAGTCAAACATTTTTCATACAAAAATGCTGATTAAAGACATTGATTTACAAAATTACCTCTTTAAAACAGATGTTTACGAGTTGCCACCACAGGAACGCCTGCGCATTACAAGCAGCCTGAGAAAAGAAATGATCGAAATCTTCAGTGGCGCAAATATTTACTAAAACAAGCTGGCTAAAGACTTTGGGAGAACGAAATACATGAACAACCGTCAGGAAAGAACCCCTCTTTTAGAGGCTTTACAGGAATTTAAACAAATGCGCATGGTACCCTTTGATGTACCTGGCCATAAACGAGGAAAAGGAAATGTGGCTCTTCGTGATTTTTTAGGAGAGCAGTGCCTGACCGTAGATGTAAACTCTATGAAAATGCTGGATAACCTTTGCCACCCCATCAGTGTAATTCGGGAGGCGGAAACCCTAACTGCGGAAGCCTTTGGTGCTGCTCATGCATTTTTTATGGTAAATGGAACCACCTCAGCCGTGCAGGCCATGATCTTGTCTGTCTGCAAGCAAAATGATAAAATCATCGTTCCCAGAAATGTTCATCGAAGTGTGATCAACGCCATGGTTTTATGTGGCGCAAAACCAGTGTATGTAAACCCAAAAACCAACAAGCAGCTGGGAATTGCACTGGGCATGACCATCGAAGATGTGGAAGAAGCCATCCTTAAAAACCCTGGTGTAAAAGCCATCCTGGTGAACAATCCCACCTATTATGGCATCTGTTCAGATTTGAAAGCCATCACAGAACTCAGCCATAAACATGGACTGAAAGTACTGGTGGACGAAGCTCACGGAACTCATTTTTACTTTGGAGAAAATCTCCCCATCAATGCCATGAACGCAGGAGCGGATATGGCCGCAGTCAGCATGCATAAATCTGGCGGATCCCTAACCCAGAGTTCCATCCTGATTTGCTCAGAAAATATGAACGCAGACTATGTGCGTCTGATTATCAATTTAACCCAGACCACCAGCGCTTCCTATCTTTTGATGTCCAGTCTTGACATCTCCAGAAAAAATCTGGCCCTACATGGAAAAGAAATCTTCCAGAAGGTAGTTGATTTTTCCAACTATGCCAGAGAAGAAATAAACAAAATCGGCGATTACTACGCCTTTTCCAAAGAACTGATCAATGGAAAGGACGTTTATGATTTCGACGTAACCAAACTCTCCATCAACACCCTGGAAGTGGGTCTTGCAGGCATTGAAGTCTATGATCTTCTGCGAGATGAATATGACATCCAGACAGAATTTGGTGATATCGGAAATATACTATCCTACATTTCGGTAGGCGACAGACACAGTGATATAGAACGCCTGATTGGTGCACTTTCGGAAATCCGCCGCCGCTTTAAGAAAAGCAAAGCCGGTATGCTGGAAACCGAATACATCATTCCTCAGGTCGTGTTAACCCCTCAGCAAGCTTTTTATGGAGAAAAAAAATCTCTGCCCATGGAGGAATGCATCGGAAAAGTCTGTACAGAATTTGTCATGAGTTATCCACCCGGCATCCCCATTTTAGCACCGGGAGAAATGATTACCCAGGAAATCGTAGATTACGTAACCTATGCAAAAGAAAAGGGCTGCTCTATAACTGGCCCTGAAGACATGGATATCAAACGGCTGAACGTATACGTAGAAGCCTAACAGGAAAGGAAGGCGTATGATGGAAGCAATGGATCTTTGGTATACAGAAAATCATACGGAACATGTGAAGTTTTCCGTACGAGTCAACAAACAGCTTTGTTCCAGACAAAGCGAATTTCAAAGAATCGACATGTTTGAAACCAAGGAGTTTGGAAACATGCTAACCCTGGATGGATACGTAATGTGTACCCAAAAAGATGAGTTTATTTATCATGAAATGATCGTGCATACACCTATGGCAGTACACCCAAATGTGGAACGTGTTCTGGTTATCGGCGGCGGTGATGGAGGTGCTCTTCGGGAACTGGCAAAATATGACAGCATCAAACAGCTAGACCTGGTGGAAATCGATGAAGAAGTCATCAACGCCTGCAAAGAATTTTTACCAGAAACTGCCTGTGGTTTTTCAGACAAAAGAGTAACCGTGTATATTCAGGACGGTCTCAAATATATTCGTACCTGCGAAAATACCTACGATTTGATTATTGTAGATTCCACCGATCCTTTTGGACCTGGGGAAGGCCTTTTTACCAAAGAGTTTTATGGAAACTGCTATAAAGCCTTAAAAGAAGATGGTATTATGGTAAACCAACATGAAAGTCCTTTTTATGAAAATGATGCCAGAGCCATGCAGAGAGCACACAAGAGAATTACCGAATCCTTTGCCATCTGTCGTGTTTATTCGGCGCATATACCAACCTACCCATCGGGACACTGGCTCTTTGGCTTTGCCTCAAAAAAATATCACCCAGTCAAGGACTTAAAAGCCATGAACTGGAAAGCCTTAAACATTAACTGTCGTTATTATAACTGCAACCTGCACAGGGGAAGTTTTGCCATGCCAAACTATGTGGAAGAACTTTTGAAAAATGTAGAAGCAGAAGAAGAAATCATGGAAACCAAGAAACAATACAGATAGGAGATTAATACTATGGGAAAAGTTTTAATTATCGGATGCGGCGGAGTAGCCGGAGTAGCCATCCACAAATGTTGTCAAAATGACGAAGTATTTACAGAAATTATGATTGCATCCAGAACCAAAAGCAAATGCGATGCCTTAAAAGAAACCTTAGAAAAAACAGGAACCAAAACCATCATTCATACCGCACAGGTAGATGCAGATAAAGTGGAAGAACTGGTTGCCTTAATCGAAAGCTTCAAACCAGAAGTGGTATTAAATCTTGCACTTCCTTATCAGGATCTGACCATTATGGATGCCTGCCTGCTTACCAAAACAAACTATGTGGATACTGCAAATTACGAACCACTTGATACTGCAAAATTCGAATACAAATGGCAGTGGGCTTACCGTGAAAAATTCAAAGAAGCAGGTATCACTGCGCTTCTTGGAAGCGGCTTTGACCCAGGTGTAACGGGTGTATTCTCAGCCTATGCTTTAAAACATGAGTTTGATGAAATTCATGAAATCGATATTTTAGATGCAAATGCAGGAGATCATGGCTACCCATTTGCTACCAATTTCAATCCAGAAATCAACATTCGTGAAGTAACTGCAAATGGCAGCTACTGGGAAAATGGAGAATGGGTAGAAACAGAACCTATGGAAATCAAACGTGTGTATAACTTCCCAGAAATCGGAAACAAAGATATGTACCTTCTTCATCACGAAGAAATCGAATCTCTGGCTCTGAACATCCCTGGAATCAAACGCATTCGTTTCTTTATGACCTTTGGACAAAGCTATATCACACACTTAAAATGTCTTGAAAATGTTGGTATGACCTCCATCGAACCTATTGAATTTGAAGGAAAACAGATCGTTCCTCTTCAGTTCTTAAAAGCAGTGTTACCAGATCCAGCTTCCCTTGGTCCTCGTACTGTTGGAAAAACCAACATCGGCTGTATTTTCAAAGGAATCAAAGATGGAAAAGAAAAAACCTACTATGTATACAATGTATGTGATCACCAGGAATGCTACCGTGAAGTAGGAAGCCAGGCAATCAGCTACACCACAGGTGTACCTGCTATGATTGGTACCATGTTAATCTTAAACAAAACCTGGGACAAAGCCGGTGTTTATAACATTGAAGAATTCGATCCAGATCCATTTATGGATGCACTGAACAAATGGGGACTTCCATGGCAAGAAAGCCATACCCCTGATTTGGTGGACTAATGAAGGCCTATATGATGGATCTTCCTTCACCCTGCTATGTGGTGGAGGAAGGTCTTCTTAGAAAAAATCTAGAACTACTTGCCCGTGTAAAAAAAGAAGGCGGCTGTAAAATCCTTTTGGCTCAAAAAGCCTTTTCCATGTTTTCCATGTATCCTCAGATCGCTTCTTATCTGGACGGAACAACCGCAAGTGGACTCTATGAAGCAAGACTTGGATATGAAGAATTTGGTGGTGAGACCCATATTTTTTCATCTGGTTATCAGGAAAAAGATTTTGACGAAATAATAAAATATAGCAAACATCTGGTTTTCAACAGCAAAAGCCAGTTTGCCAGATTTGGACAACGTGCGATCAATGCTGGAGCCAGCGTAGGAGTGCGCATCAATCCAGGCTGTTCCACCCAGGATGGTCATGAAATCTATGATCCCTGTGCACCATTTTCCAGACTTGGCGTAACCAAAGAACAGTTTTCACTGGAAGATTTTCCAGGTATTGAAGGCCTTCATTTTCATACTCTTTGCGAACAGAACTTAGATGCTCTGACAGAAACCCTGGAAGTCTTTGAACGAGATTTTGGTCACTTTTTACATCAGTTAAAATGGCTGAATCTAGGTGGAGGACATCACATCACCAGAGCAGATTATGATGTGGAAGGCTTGATTCAAACCATGAAACGCTTAAGAGAAACCTATGATGTGGAAGTCTACTTAGAACCAGGAGAAGCCGTGGTATTAAATACAGGCTTTCTGGTAACCACTGTGTTAGATAAACTAGAAAATGGCATGGAACTCTTAATTACCGATGCTTCTGCAGCCTGCCATATGCCAGATGTAATTGAAATGCCCTACCGACCTATGATTTTAGAATCCGGTGTGGCAGGAGAAAAAACCTATACCTATCGACTTGGGGGACCTACCTGTCTGGCAGGAGATATCATAGGAGAATACTCCTTTGATAAACCCATTGAAATCGGAGACCGTCTTGCTTTTTGTGACATGGCACTTTATACTATGGTTAAGAATAATACCTTTAATGGAATGCCACTTCCCTCCATTGCCATCCATCAGGAAGATGGAAGTAACCGGGTGGTGAAAACCTTTGGGTATGAAGATTTTAAAATGAGACTTTCCTAGTTGCCATTTGGTAACATGAAAAAAGAAAGAGAAGCGGTTTGAACTATGTTATTCAGTAATAAAGATTTAAAAAAACTAATCATTCCCCTGGTCATTGAGCAATTACTGCTCTTACTGGTGGGTATGGTGGATGTGATCATGATAGCCGGTGTAGGCGAAGATGCAGTATCAGGCGTATCTCTTGTGGATAACATCAACATCCTGATTATCAATGTCTTCGTAGCACTTGCCACAGGCGGTGCCGTGGTCAGTGGTCACTATCTAGGTCAGAAAGACACAAAAAAAGCTTC
>CANRGO010000049.1 GCA_947630125.1 uncultured Lachnospiraceae bacterium
CCACAGGAAAAACCGTTGTTATAAAGGTTTAAACCGCCATGAACTTGTGAAACATTCATCGAAACAGATAGATGTATGAAGCCAGCAATAATTCCAGCAATCGGCCCAAACTTACCAGCCAGTGGAGCTAGTGCAGTTCCAAATAATCCTGCAATAATAAAACTGGTGGAGTCGATTTCCCATATTTTTAAGAGTCCAGCAAGATAAACACCAAGAAAAATGGGAATGGTATTCTTTGGATGTTTACCAAAGGCTGCAAAACCTGTAACTGCCAGAATGGATCCTGCGATTGCGCCATTATAGGCAGTGCAGCCGCCTGTCATGCAAACAAATAGCATACATAATAAACCCATAATACCCATATTAATATAAGCAAGTCCATATCCACAAAGCTGAGTAAAATCTGTAACTAGTTTACCTGAAAAGCTCATGAGCCTAAAGTAACCACGGAAGGATTTGCCGTTCATATAGAAGCCAACGCCGATCAGACCAAGGTAGAAGAATAATAGGAATAATTTTAACACAAGGTCATAGTCTGAAGATAAAATCAACTGTGGCCTTAAGTTGATTCCGAATCCTCGAAATATGGAATTTAAAATAATGCCAATAATTCCAATAGAAAACCCAACATTATAGAGATTATAACCATCATGAGCCTGGATTAAATTAGCACCAAGGGGTGTAATTACATATCCACAAAACACTCCAAACAAGATGGAAAGAGGAATACTAATGGCATAATGAAGACCAAGGCCAAAGGCGATTTCGCTGACTGCGGGTGAAAGAGCAGTAGAAAACATCATAATAGCAAGAATGTTTTTGTAATCAATTTTTTGCATTTTGGAATACAAAAGACCACCCAGATATATTGGCCAGATATTAATGATGTTTTTTCCAAAGAAGGAAAATCCGATGGTCATAAATACCCCGGCGATTAACATTCCGTTTAATTTTAGACCTAGTATATAGGCTAGAACAATACTGGAAATAGTAACCAACATAACATTAATTAAAGTGGCAGGTAGTCCTCCAATTTCGATGTAGTCAACTAATAAAATATCGGAAGATACAATAATATTACCTAATCCTTCCAAAATATTCTTTGGACTATCGAGAAAAAATGATATAATGAGGATGAGAGTTGGAACCAACATAATCAGTAAAAAGTTTCTTTTTCTGTTCTTGTTTAAATAGTGTTGTTTTTTTATTAATTCAGTCAGATAGGAACCCTCCAATTCGAGTATTTGTGAATGGTAATATTATAACAGAGAGTGGCTTTCAAAAAAAGAAAAAAATAATTTTTTTCTGAAATGGGATTTTAGAAAGGTATGGTTCGTACTATGAAAATTGATCATGTGGCAATGTATGTCAATGATTTGGAACGTATGAAAAATTTTTATCAAAAGTATTTTCATGCATCTTGTAATGATTTATACTATAATAAAACTACAGGATTAAAAACGTACTTTCTGACTTTTGAAGATGGAGCCCGATTGGAGATTATGTATAAACCAAATTTAGAATGGTTCAATGGCGGACCTAACCAGGCTGGATACATACATATCGCATTCAATCTGGGAAGTAGAGAGAGAGTAAATGAGTTATCTGCCTCTCTGCAACAAGATGGATATACGGTTATCAGCGGACCCAGAGTAACAGGAGATGGTTACTACGAAAGTTGCATTTTGGATCCAGAGAGAAACCAGATTGAATTAGTTGAATAGAAAGGCACGGTTAAAAAATGGAAGATAGTGGTAAAAAAGAGTGGATTATAGATAAATATAATAAAATACAAAATGAATACCAGAACTTTTCGGGAATACGAGATAAAATCAGACCGGAAATCGGTGCACTTCGTATTAGCATTACTTATCTGCTGGTAGGAAGTCTTTGGATTTTATTGTCAGACATCGTGCTTGATATGTTGACCAGCTCAGAAGAAATGTACAAAGAATTACAGATTTACAAAGGTTGGTTTTACGTAGCAATTACTGGAATTATCTTTTTCTTCTTAATATATAGGGTTTTAAATCTATATCGCCAATCTGTGGAACAGGTCCTAAAAAGTTATGATGAAGTAAACATCGCATATGAAGAGTTAACCATTATGAATGAAGAGTTGACCGCACAGTATGATGAAGCTGATCAGCAAAGAGATGCATTAATGCTTAGCGAACAACGGTATCAGTTGATTGTAGATGGTGCAAGTGATGGAATCTGGGATTGGGATTTAACCAATGACTTTTACTTTGTGTCAGACAAATGGAAGAAGCTGTTTGGATATGAACCATCAGAGATCCGAGATACCATGCTTGGATGGCAGGAATATTTTTATCCAGGAGATTTTGAGAAAATAAAAGAAATTTTAGTACAGTATTTAAGAAAAGAAACAGATATCTTTGAAGCAACTTATCGCCTCAAACATAAGAATGGAGAGTATCGCTGGGTATATTCCAGAGGAAAAGCAGTGTGGAACCAAGAAGGAAAAGCATTGCGTATAGCAGGAAGTCACAAAGATATTACAGAAACAAAACTGATGGAAGAACAGCTGGAAATTTTTGCATATTATGATCAAATGACCAGTTTATGGAATCGGATACGCTTTGAACAGGAGATTCAACGTCTGATGAAGAGACAAAAGTCTTTTGCCATTGTGAATCTGGATATTGATGATTTAAAAGAAATCAACGATATGTTTGGACAGGAGATAGGAGATGAATACATTCGTTATTTTGCTTCTATATTAAATGAACAAATCAAAAAGCCAGATTTTGCAGCTCGTTTTAGTGGAGATCAGTTTGTGATTTTGATCTATAATTATAATAATGAAAAGGAATTATCCTTTTATTTGGATTACTTATTTTCTATTATTAAACGACCTTGGAAAACTCAAGGGACGGATATTTTAATGACTGTCAGTGGTGGTGTTGCAGTTTATCCAGAACATGGAGAAACCTTATCACAGATGATGCAAAAAGCTGAAATAGCCATGGTTGAACAAAAAGAAAAAGGTAAGAATGGTTATACCTTCTTTCAACCCAAGATGTATGAGAATACTTTGAAAATTATCCGATTAAATACAAGACTCAGAGAAGCTGTCTATAAATCAGAATTTCAATTATATTACCAGCCTCAAGTGGATCTTGTAACAGAAGAAATTGTTGGCGTGGAAGCTTTGATACGTTGGAATGATCCTGAGGAAGGTTTTATTTCACCTATGGATTTCATTCCAGTGGCAGAAAAAAATGGACTGATAGTTCCAATTGGATATTGGGTACTTAAAACCGCAATGGAACAAAAGCGGGAATGGGAAAGACTGTTCAATTTAAACATTAAAGTGGCGGTTAATATGTCTGGGTATTGCATTACGGATGATATTGTTATGGAACACATTTGCCAGATGATTGAAGAAATGGGTGTAAAACCAGAGGAACTTGAAATAGAAGTAACGGAAACTGCAGTTATGATTGATCTGGACAAGGCAAAAGAAGGCTTGGAGCGTATTAGAAGTTATGGAATTACCATAGCCATGGATGATTTTGGAACAGGATATTCCTCGCTAACTTACTTACAGAGACTACCAATCGATATTTTAAAAATTGACCGTGAGTTTTTAAATACCATAGAAATAGGCGGACAGGATAGTTATATTTACAATTCTGTTATTGAACTTGGCCACAATATGGATTTAAAAATAGTTGCGGAAGGGATTGAAACCAAGGAGCAAAGAGACTATATTAAATACAAGGGGTGTGATATGGGACAAGGTTACTATTTTTATAAACCAATGCCTGCAGAATCACTAAACCAAATCTTTCAAAATCAAAGCTCAAAAGAGGTTTAAGTTTATAAAAAAGTCATAATTAGAATCATTGTACTAATCGATTAATCGTGTTACTATGATAAGTGATATGAACTTATCAATAAAATAAAAAAACAATTAAATGGAGGTAGTGTTATGCAGAAATATGAATGTGTATGTGGTTATATCTATGACCCTGAATTGGGAGATCCAGACAATGGGATAGCACCTGGAACAGCATTTGAAGATCTTCCTGAAGATTGGGTATGCCCTGTTTGTGGACTTGAAAAAGATGTTTTTAATGTTGTAGATTAATCGAACATATCCATAAAAATTTTTGAGTGAGAGGTATTGTATGAAAGATTTGAAAGGTACGAAAACAGAAACTAATTTACAGGCGGCATTTGCTGGAGAATCCATGGCAAGAAATAAATATACTTTTTATGCTTCAAAAGCTAAAAAAGAAGGATATGAGCAAATTGCAGAATTATTTTTAGAAACAGCAGCCAACGAAAAAGAACATGCTGAAATCTGGTATAAATTATTACATGATGGCGTAGCAGATACAGCAACCAACTTAAAAGATGCTGCAGCTGGTGAAAATTATGAATGGACAGAAATGTATGCAAATTTTGCAAAAGATGCCCAGGAAGAAGGATTTACCAGAATTGCAAAGTTATTTGAAATGGTAGCAAAAATTGAAAAGGATCATGAAGAGAGATACAAACGTCTTTTAGGCAACATTGAAGAAGGTATTGTTTTCTCCAGAGAAGGTGATACGATTTGGATTTGTGCAAACTGTGGTCATGTTCATGTTGGGAAAAAAGCACCTGAGATGTGCCCTGTATGTGATCATCCAAAGGCATATTTTAAAATCGCTGCAAAAAATTATTAAGTTGTACCTACAACCATTTGGTTGCAGGATATGGAAAGGTAGGGTCATTTAATATGAAACAGGATTTAAAATTTTATGTTTGTAAACATTGTGGTAATGTAATTACTTATGTTCACAATGCAGGACCAGTGGTTGTTTGCTGTGGAGAAGATATGACTGAAATCAAAGCAAATACAGTTGATGCATCAGCTGAGAAACATGTACCAGTTGTGACAGTAGATGGTAATACGGTAACCGTAGCAGTAGGATCCGTAGAACATCCAATGACAGCAGAACATTTTATTCAGTGGATTTATTTAGAAACAGAAAAGGGAGTTCAAATGAAATATTTAACTCCAGATTCTAAACCAGTTGCTGTTTTTGAAGTAAAAGATGATAAAGCGGTAGCAGCTTATGAGTATTGTAATCTTCATGGACTGTGGAAAGCTGTAATTTAAATTAAAGACCGCTTATCCAGATTTGCATCTGGATTGGCGGTTTTTTTGTGAGTAGATTGATTTTAACCAAAATACAATTTACAGATTGGAGTAGTAGATGCTTCGTGAAATTAAAACAATTGTTACAGGAATGACCCAGTATGATGGGGCTGGTGTAAAACTAGTTCGCGTGTTGGGGAACGATACTGTGAAAGCCTTTGATCCCTTTTTAATGCTGGATGCCTTTGATTCAAAGGATTCGAAGGATTATGTAAAAGGATTTCCATGGCATCCCCACAGAGGAATCGAAACCATAACATATCTTATACATGGAGATATTGAGCATGGAGATAGTTTGGGAAATCGTGGCAGTATTTTAGATGGAGATTGTCAGTGGATGACAGCAGGAAGTGGAATTATGCATCAAGAAATGCCACAGGAGTCAGAGCAAATGTTGGGCATTCAACTTTGGTTAAATTTGCCGGCCAAAGACAAAATGACAAAGCCAAGCTATGGTGATATTACCCATGATCAGATTCCGTTAGTTGAGACGGATGCTTATCAGGTTCGGGTTATTTCAGGCGAGTTTATGGGTCAATCCGGGGCGACACAGGGAAAATATGTGAAACCACAATTTTATGATGTTCTCCTAAAACCAGATTCGGTACTGGAACTTTCCGTTGAAAAAGAAGATACCCTGTTTGTCTATGTACTCTCAGGAGAGGGTTGGTTCGATCCATCGGAGCAAAATTTGACGGAACAAAGAAAAGCGCTTTTATTCTCCGAGGGAGATGAGTTTTATGTGAAAAGTGGAAAAGATCCTCTTCGATTTTTCTTCTTGTCGGCAAAACCATTAAAGGAACCTATTGCCTGGGGAGGACCTATTGTTATGAATACCAGAGAAGAGTTGAATCTGGCATTTGAGGAACTTAGAAACGATACGTTTATAAAAAAATAGAAATGAGGTGTAGTTCTGCATATTATAAAAGAAAAATTTATAGAAACACTTTCTGCGGTAAGCCCTATTGTGGTGATTGTGTTATTACTTCACGTTCTGGTTGTGCCCATTGAAACAGTTGCCTTGTTGCGATTTGGAATAGGAACGCTTTTCATTCTAATTGGTCTTACAATATTTCTGGTTGGGGTGGATTTGGGAATCAGTCCAATGGGACATCATATATCCATGGCACTTACAAAATTCAATAAAAAGCGTATCGTAATAATTACGGTAGTGATACTTGGATTTTTTATATCGGTTGCAGAACCTGATTTGCATATTTTAGCGAATCAGGTAGCCATGGTAACCGGTGGCATGGTTTCAAAATGGCAGGTCATTTTAACTGTTTCTATTGGAATTGGACTTATGCTGACCCTTGGTATTTTTCGTATTTTATATAACATTCCTCTTTATAAACTATTACTTGTAATTTATGGATTGATTTTGCTACTTTCATTGCTGACAACACCTGAATTTTTGGCCATTTCTTTTGATGCATCCGGAGCAACAACAGGAGCTATGACAGTACCGTTTATCATGGCTTTATCCATTGGAGCTGCAGCTATGAAAAAGGATAGTAAAGCCTCTGAAAAAGATAGTTTTGGTTTGGTTGCGATTGCTTCCGCAGGTGCAATTATCTCTCTTATGGTTTTGAATCTAATTCTTAAAACAGACAAAATGTCAGGTTCCTTACAACTTAAATTTGGTTCTGAGGAAGGAATTTTACAGCCTTTTCTGGAAAATGTTCCTCATCTTGCAATTGAGTTATTACTTGCGCTTAGTCCGTTTTTAATTATTTTTGTTCTTTTTAAGTTTTTATTCATTAGATTACAGCTTCGGCAATCTTATAGGGATTCAGTTATCAAAGTCTAGTTTTCATTTTATACTCATTCCAATTGGATTTCTTTTAGGGTTTGTAACGATTTTGGCAGAACCCGCAGTTCATGTTTTAACAAAACAGATTGAAGAAGTTACCAGTGGATATGTTAAAAAATCTGCAGTATTAGTATCTCTCTGTTTAGGGGTAGGACTTGCTGTTATGCTTTCTGTTATTCGGATTATGATAGAACCCTTACAATTGTGGCATTTTCTGTTGCCCGGTTACGGGATAGCAATTATTTTCATGTTTGTAGCACCAAAATTATTTGTAGGTATTGCCTTTGATGCAGGCGGTGTTGCTACTGGACCTATGACAGCTACCTTTATACTTGCATTTATACAAGGAACAGCAGAAGGAATTTCAACAGCAGATGTTCTTCGAGATGGATTTGGAATGATTGCCATGGTTGCTATGATGCCAATTATAACCTTGGAAAGCTTAGGAATCATATATAAAATCAAAACAAAAGGGCAGGAGGCAAAAAACAATGAATAATAGAGAAGTGGATCAGATTGTTTTACTCACTGTGATTGTAAACTGTGGTCTGGGTTCAAAAGTCTTAAAAGTTGCAAAGGCAAATGGAGTAACTGGTGGCACGATTTTCTTAGGAAAAGGGACTAAAAAAGACCATCTTTTGTATTATCTGGCTTTGGATGACTGTAGAAAAGAAATTGTCATTATGGTAACCAACAAGGACAACGGAACAAATGCTGCAATAGCAATAGAAAAAGAACTAAAGCTGAATAAAAAAGATCATGGAATTGCTTACATAACAACCATAGATTTTGCCGTTGGGAATCATAAATGTGAATCATTGAAAGAGCAAAGTGGAAAGGAACAAAAAGATATGTATCGTGCAATTTACAGTATCGTTGAAAAGGGAAATGGTGAAAAGGTAATGGAGGCTGCCCAGAAGGCAGGGGCTAAAGGAGGGACTATTATGAATGCCAGAGGCTCAGGAATTCATGAAACCAGTCGTCTGTTTCACATGGATATTGAACCGGAAAAAGAGGTTGTTTTGATTTTAGCAAAAGAAGAGGATACTGAAAAAATAACCACAGCCATCAATCAGGAACTGCAGATTTCAGAGCCTGGAAAAGGAATTGTATTTGTTCAAAAGGTTGAGGAAACCTATGGACTGGTGTAAGACTCTGTGCTATAATTTTTTGTAGTAATCGTGTAATTCTCGATTCAGAAAGGTTTGGTTATTTTAGATGAAAAATATGCAGAAAATAGTTAAAATAGCAGTACTTGTTGCGCTGCTTCTTGGAATTTTTATTGGAGTGGAACAAAGACTCAGTATGATTGCTCATGCAGCAGATCCAGTTGAAGTAACGACAACAGATGAGATAAGCTTAACAGATGATGAAGAACAGACACAGCAGTTTTATATTGTTATCGTACTTGGTGGATTGCTTATGCTTATCATTATAATTGCGGTGATTGTTGCTGCTACATCTGTAATTTATTCTGGGCTTCCAGTTATTTTTAAAGATATTGAAGAAGATTAAAAAAACTGCCTTGGCAGTTTTTTTATTTTTGGAAACTTTTCCGTCTAGACGAAAGCATCCAAAAGTGGTATGATAACAAAACTCTATGGGAAATGCGTTCCTATCTATGATCAAATCGAAAACCATTCTAAATGAATCAATTGTACCCAAAAACAATCGTATACAATGAATCACCTATTCGGAAAGGATTTTTTTTGATGCAAAAAAATAGAAAAGTCGGAATATTATTTCTTTGTTTGTTCATTCTCATAAAACCTATTTTTGCAGAAGCTGGCGATGGATTTTATCACAGCCATAGACCTGCCTGTTATGAGAGAAAGCTTGTTACCTGTACGGATCACTGGCGTTACGTTAGTACCACACCCAAGACACAAAATTGTCCACCCTGTGGTGGAATGAGAGAATCTACGTATTATTCTTCGATAGAATACTGTCCAAGTAGAAATATTTATTATGAACATGGTGGGTATTTTATCTGTAATACTTGTGGAAGTAAAAATCAGCCGATGGGTAATTTCGGTGGAATATGGAATGATGCCGTGGAGAAAGATGTTTTAAAGTGTACAATATCAGAAGGAGCCTTGGAAGCCAGTGCAGCAATGGAAGTATCCGCAACCAACTGGACCAAGGACTCGGTACAAATCAGTCTGAAACTTACCGCAATAGCAGCAGGATATCAACCAGGGAAATTAGTGTACTCATTTGATGGAGGTTTATCCTTTCAAGAAGCCTCAACCTTTCTTGTGACTCAGAATTCCACAGTACAAGGAGTTGTGAAAGACGATTTGGGAAGAACAATCGAAAAAAGTATTCTGGTGGAAAACATTGACAAAGTAGCTCCAGATATTCAACGCTTTTACCCTGAAAAGGATAACTGGAGCATCGGAAATTTAAAATTACTAGTGCAAGCATCTGACAGTGACTCAGGAATTTCGGGAGCAGCCTTTTCTTTTGATCAAGGTCTTACCTTTGTTAGTGATAATTATCTTGAGGTGAGTGAAAGTGGTACCTATCAGGTAATCGTACGTGATGCAGCCGGAAATACCAGTCAGACATCTGTTTCGGTAACAAAAATAGTACCGGCTGTTACGGAACAGACGGAACCTAAGACAGATGTAATAATAGAAAAGAAACCAACAGAAGAAATCATACCAAAAGCGACAAACCAAGTTGTGCCCAAAGAGTCTGCAAAGATACAAGAGAAGGCATCCATGAAGCAGCCAGAAGAGACAAAGCAAGCAAATACAGTAAAACAGAAAGAAATCACAGATTTAAAAGAGAATGAAAATGTAAATGCCATACGAGCAGAAGAAATTATGAGAGAAATATGGAATAAAAGAAAACAGCAGCAGGAAGAAGAACAGTCAAGCCTGATTCAAGAACCGTCGAAAACAGAGCTGGTACAGAATGAAACTACACAGGAAAGTCTTCAAAAGCGTTATGACCTAAACCAAGAAGAAATGGTAGAATACTTAAAAAAAGACTTGGAAGAAAAAGAAGAAACTAAGTTTGATAAAACGATGGTTCTATTTTGGCTGTTACCTGTTGCTGGAATTCTTTTGTTTTTGGGTCTGATCTTCTTTTTGACTTTTACAGGCTTGCTCTATGGGAAAAATGAAAAAAAGGAATTTGTATACCTTGGTAGGATTCTTTTTTATAGAAGCAAAGGACAAATACGTGTATTCCTGCCAAGAATAAAATGTAACAAACCTGGCCTTAAAAAGTTTTGTTTAAAACCTCCAAAACGAGTTCTAAAACAAGCCTATGGGGAAGTTGTTGTTATCGGTGACGAAAAGGATAAGATTTCTTTTGAGATAAAAGAGCAGATATTCTTTCAACCACCATTTTGAAAACATGAAATAAAATGTCCTGTGTCTTGCACAGGACGTTTTTTTTTGATAGGATGTGGAATATAAGTTGAATATTAAAAGAAAAGAGGAACGGCTATGTCCTTTGAACAAAATGTACGTCAAGTGATTCCTTATGTACCAGGTGAACAACCAATTGGGAAAGGTATCATTAAATTAAATACAAACGAATGCCCTTATCCACCGGCACCAGGTGTGGAAAAAGCATCAAAGTTATTCCAAACAGATTTACTGCGACTCTATCCAGATCCAACCATAGGAGAATTGAGTCAGGCTTTAGCTGATTATTATCAGGTTAAGAAAGAACAGGTTTTTGTTGGTGTTGGTTCAGATGACGTGATTGCCATGGCATTTATGACTTTTTTTAATTCCGACAAACCCATTTTGTTTCCTCAAATCACCTATTCATTTTATGATGTATGGGCAAATTTATTTCGGATTCCTTATAAGACCCTTCCTTTGGATGAGAATCTTAGAATCAAGATGGAGGATTATCTGATACCAAATGGAGGAATTATCATAGCAAATCCCAATGCACCTACTGGTCAATTTGAATCCGTGTCTGATTTAGAGAAAATTATTGCAGCAAATCCTGATGTGGTGGTAATTATAGATGAAGCATATGTTGATTTTGGTGGAGAAAGTTGCATCCCTTTGTTATCAAAATATGACAATCTTCTGGTGGTGCAGACTTTTTCCAAGTCCAGATCCATGGCTGGCATGAGAATTGGTTATGGAATTGGGAATGAAAAGTTGATTCAATATTTACAGGATGTGAAATATTCCTTTAATTCTTACACCCTAAATAGACAAAGCATTGAACTAGGGGTAGAAGCAGTAAAGGATGATGTGTATTTTAAAGAAACACTTCAAAAAGTGATACAGACAAGAGAATGGGTTAAGAAGGAATTGCAGGACCTTGGTTTTCAATTTCCAGATTCCAAAGCCAACTTTATTTTTGCGACCCACCCTTCCTATTCAGCAAAAGATTTATTTGAAGCACTTAAAAAAGAACACATTTACGTTCGCCATTTTAACAAACCAGGAATCGATCAGTACCTAAGAATTTCAATCGGTACCGATGAAGAAATGAATGTGTTGCTAGAATTTATAAGAAAGTATTGTAAAGGTTAAACATATGGAAGCGTATTCAGAATTTGCCAGAGTGTATGATCAGTTTATGGATCAGACGCCATATGAAAGCTGGTGTGAATTTTTAACGAAGTATTTAAAGAAGGAACAAATTTCGGATGGACTGGTGGTAGACTTAGGCTGTGGAACTGGTACCTTAACCAGGCTACTGGCAGAACAGGGTTATGATATGATTGGTGTTGACGCTTCTATGACCATGTTGCAGATTGCACGTGAAAAGGAGAATCTTCATGAGATTCTCTATTTGAATCAGGATATGCGTGAACTGGAACTATATGGAACTGTTAGAGCTGTTATCAGTGTTTGTGATTCTCTAAATTATTTACTTGAAGAAGAGGATTTGATGGAAACCTTTCGGAAGGTTAATAATTACTTAGATCCCGGTGGTTTTTTTATCTTTGACTTTAATACCTTATATAAGTATCAAGAGGTTATTGGTGATGCAGTCATTGCAGAAAACAGAGAAGATTGTAGTTTTATCTGGGAAAATTATTTTCATGAAGAAGAAAAAATAAATGAGTATCAGGTGACTATTTTCCAAAAACAAGAAGAGGGATCCTGTTATGAAAAATTTGAAGAAATTCATTATCAGAGAGGCTATACCTTACAAGAAATGAAGAACAGTTTAAAAAAGGCCGGACTTATCTTTGTGGAAGCAATCGACGCAGATACCTTAGGCAAGGTACACAAAAAAAGCGAACGGATTTATGTGGTGGCAAGAGAACATGTTCCAGGTAAATCCAGTGAAAAGAAAGACTGAGGAAGTTATGTCAGATTATATAGTTAGAGCAATGGCTGGAGATGGTCAAATAAGGGCCTTTGCAGCCACAACAAGAGAAATGGTAGAAACTGCAAAAACAAATCATAGCTTAAGTCCAGTGGTAACAGCAGCACTGGGAAGATTATTAACCGCAGGCGCCATGATGGGAATAACATTAAAGGGTGAAAAAGATTTATTAACCTTGCAGGTAAAAGGGGAAGGGCCAGTAAAAGGACTGACGGTAACAGCCGATTCCAAAGGAAATGTAAAGGGCTATGCTGTGGTTCCAGTTGTGAATTTACCACCAAGTCCTCTAGGAAAGCTGGATGTGGGAGCTGCCATTGGACCAGGGGTTTTACATGTACTTAAAGATTTGGGTATGAAAGAACCCTACAGTGGTCAGACTGTATTGCAGACCAGTGAAATTGCGGAAGACTTAACCTATTATTTTGCTGTAAGTGAACAGGTACCAACATCAGTGGGACTTGGAGTGTTGATGAACCGTGATAATACTGTAAAAGAGGCAGGTGGTTTTATTATACAGTTAATGCCCTTTGCCTCAGATGAAGTAATAGATAAATTAGAAGAAAATCTTCAGAAGGTTGCAAGTGTGACTTCTATACTAGAAGCAGGCCATAATCCAAAAGAAATGTTGGAGATACTTTTGGAAGGTTTAAATCCAGAGATTCAGGAAACCATTCCTTGCCAGTTTTTCTGCAATTGTACTAAGGAGAGAGTGGAAAAGGCAATTATTTCCATTGGAAAAAAAGATATCGTAAGCATGATTGAAGAAGATAAAGATATCGAAGTAAACTGCCATTTTTGTAATAAGAATTATCAGTTTACCACAGATGAGTTGAACATCCTCTTACAAAAAAGTAAGAGATAAGCAGTAGATGAGGAGATTATTATGAATCAGGGATTTATAAAGGTATGTGCCTGTACACCTAAAATAACGGTGGCAGATCCTGTTAAAAATGCAGAAGCAGTAATTTCTTTATTTGAGGAAGCCTCGGAGCAAGGAGCAAAAGTTATCGTTTTTCCAGAACTTTGCTTGACAGGTTATACCTGTCAGGATTTATTTTATCAAAATCATTTACTACAAAGTGCAAGGCGTGAATTAATACGAATTGCAGAGCGTACAAGTGGTAGCGACGCTTTGGTTTTTGTTGGACTGCCCTTAGAGTATCAGCAAAAACTATTTAACGTGGCAGCTGTTTTACAAAATGGAAAAATACTTGCTTTTATTCCAAAACGTTTTCTTCCAAATTATGATGAATTTTATGAAGTGCGTCATTTTACACCAGGAAAAGAAGAAATCGTTGAGATATTTTTTGATCAGGAAACAATACCCTTTGGGGGAAATATTTTATTTTCCGTCTTAGATATGGAGGGTATGGTGGTGGGCTGTGAAATATGTGAGGATCTTTGGGTACCCAATCCTCCCTCTACCAACCATGCACTTCATGGTGCTACCTTGCTTGTAAATCTTTCGGCTTCCAATGAAACAGTAGGAAAAGATAGCTATCGCAAAATGTTGGTTTCATCAACCAGTGCAAGACTTGTTTCTGGATATATTTATGCCAGTGCAGGAGAAGGCGAGTCAACCCAGGATCTGGTGTTTGGTGGCCATAATTTAATTTGTGAAAATGGAATCATATTGGCTGAATCAGAACGGTTTGCGCCAGGAATTGTTTATGGAGACTTTGATCTTGGTAGGATACGACATGAGAGAAGGAAGATGAACACCTTCTTAAATGAGGAATCTAAAAAATATCACACCATATTTATTGAAATGGATGTAGAGGAAACAAAACTTTCCAGATATTTTTCTATGACCCCCTTTGTTCCTAGTAGTAAATTAGAACGAGATAAACGTTGTGAAGATATTTTATCCATACAGGCTGGTGGTTTACAAAAACGATTGGAACATACGAAAGCGCAAAAAGTTGTAATCGGTCTATCCGGCGGATTGGATTCAACCTTGGCTTTACTTGTTATCGTGCGTGCTTTTCAAAAACTTTCGCTTCCAATGGAGAACATTCTTACCATTACAATGCCTTGCTTTGGGACAACGGATCGGACCTATGACAATGCCTGTAAATTAGCCTCCATCTTAGGAACCACACTAAAAGAAATTGATATCAGACAGGCAGTGCTGCTTCATTTTGAGCAAATAGGACAGAATCCAGAAACCTTAGATGTTACATATGAAAACTGTCAGGCCAGAGAACGAACCCAGATTTTGATGGATGTGGCAAATAAAGAAAATGGATTGGTGATTGGAACGGGAGATATGTCAGAATTAGCCCTTGGCTTTGCAACTTACAATGGAGATCATATGTCCATGTATGGAGTAAATGCTGGGGTTCCGAAAACCTTAGTGCGTCATTTGGTTGGCTATTATGCAGATGTCTGTGATGTGGCAGAACTGAAAATCGTTCTGCTGGATGTGTTAGACACTCCGGTAAGCCCCGAATTGCTGCCTCCAATAGAAGGAGAAATTTCTCAAAAAACAGAGGATTTGGTAGGTCCTTATGAACTGCATGATTTCTTTTTGTATTATATGTTAAGAATGGGATATGAACCAGAGAAGGTTTTAAAAGTTGCGCTTCTTGCCTTTAAAGATGTATATTCCAAGGAAGTAATAGAAAAGTGGATGCAGATGTTTTATAGAAGATTTTTTGCACAACAATTTAAACGGTCTTGTCTACCGGATGGACCAAAGGTTGGAACTGTGGCATTGTCTCCAAGAGGAGACTTAAGAATGCCTTCAGACGCCAGTGCCAGTATTTTTTTGGGTTAAATCTTTGATAAACCCTAAAATCCGCTGTTGCTGTTCCAGATTTAAACGCGCAAAGTCTTGAATTGCAGTTTCCAAAAAAATAGGGTATACTTCGTCTTTTTCAAAAAAGTATTTTGGGTCAACCTTTAAATAATAACAAATATGGAAAAATGCTGCCATTCCAGGTAGTGTTTTTCCATTTTCTATTTTGTTGATATAACTATCACTAAAACCTAAATCCAAAGACATTTTTCTTGCGGAAATATCCTTTTGAGTTCTATATTCTGCCAATTTTCTTGCAAATAATTGTTCGTAATTTTGATCTAACATATTGCACCTGCTTTTTATACTTTTTATGTCATTATATTCCACAGAATTTAAAAAATAGGTACTCACAGCATCAGGTTTTTGATTGCTTGATACTGTGAGTATCAATTTTGTTTCGGATAGATAGTTCAAGGGTAGAAAGGCTTGATAGAGGTTGATTTTAGCCTGATTTTTCAGTATATTCTTAAGAAATAGTACTTAAGTACTGATTTTAAACAATAACTTTCATTTCTTTCTGAGCGTAGTCTCGGTTGGGGGGACTGCTACATCTTTACAAAAGCATTCTGCAGGAGCAGAATGTTTTTTCTTCTTATGAAAATAAAATAGAGTCTCTTACTTGACAATAAAAAGTCATATGGGATATGATGTTACAAACAATGACGTTCTTACAGGGGTAAGAATGTCTTTTTTTAGATGTAGATACAGGAAGGAATGGTGGGAGTATGAAAAATTATACAAAACAGGATATTTTGAATCTGGTTCGGGAAGAAGATGTTGAATTTATTCGTCTTCAGTTTACTGACATTTTTGGCAATCTTAAAAATGTTGCAATTACAGCAAGCCAGCTGGAAAAAGCATTGGATAATAAATGTATGTTTGACGGAGCGTCAATCGAAGGCTTTGTTCGAATTGAAGAGTCGGATATGTATTTATATCCAGACTATAATTCTTTGGAAATTTTTCCATGGAGACCTCAACAAGGAAAAGTAGCACGACTAATTTGCGATGTTTACTACCCAAATGGAGAACCTTTTACAGGAGATCCAAGATATGTATTAAAACAAGCGGTAAAAGAAGCCGAAGCAATGGGTTATACATTTGATGTTGGACCAGAGTGTGAGTTCTTTCTATTCCATACGGATGAGAACACATTACCTACCACCATTACCCATGAACAAGCAGGTTACTTTGATTTAGGTCCTATGGATTTTGGCGAGAATGCCAGAAGAGACATGGTTTTAACCTTAGAAGCAATGGGCTTTACCATTGAAGCATCTCATCATGAATCAGCACCTGCTCAGCATGAAATTGATTTCAAGTATGATGAAGCTCTTCGAACAGCAGATAATATTATGACCTTCAAGCTGGCAGTTAAGACGATTGCCAGAAGACATGGTTTGCATGCTACTTTTATGCCAAAGCCAAAACATGGAGTAAATGGTTCTGGTATGCATATTAATATGTCTTTATCCAAAAATGGAGTGAATATTTTTCATGATGCCAAAGATGAACTTGGCTTAAGTCAGGAAGCTTACTATTTTATTGGTGGAATTATGAAACATATCAAAGGGATGACAGCTATTTTAAATCCCCTTGTGAATTCTTATAAAAGATTGGTTCCTGGGTATGAGGCACCAACCTACATCGCATGGAGTGGAACAAACCGCAGTCCTTTGATTCGAATCCCAGCAGAAACTGGTCAGGGAGCTCGAGTAGAACTTCGTTCTCCAGATCCTTCAGCAAATCCATATCTTGCATTGGCTGTGAGTTTAATGGCAGGTCTGGATGGAATTAAGAATAAAATACAGCCACCTACACCCGTAAAAGAAAACATCTTTGAAATGAGTCGGGAAGAAAAGAAAAAACGTGGGATTGAAGAATTACCCGGAAGTTTAAAAGAAGCACTGCAAGAAATGGAAAAAGACCAGTTTATTCTGGATGTACTTGGAAAACATATATCTGAAAAGTATTTGGAAGCAAAGAGAAATGAGTGGCAAACCTATCGTACACAAATCACAGATTGGGAAATTCAGGAATATTTGAATAAGTACTAAGCTGACTATCGGTTTGAGAATTAATTAAAAAGATAGGAGGTGTGCGTGTGACAAATATTATTGTGGTTCTTCCAAAGCCAGAAGATGCCAATAATCTTAGGAATTTATTGCTTCGCAATGGTTATAGCTCTGTCAGTGTCTGTACAACAGGTGCTCAGGCCATTAGCCAGGCTGATAATCTTTGTGAAGGAATTGTTATTAGTGGATATAAAATGCTGGATATGTTATACGATGAGTTACACGAATACCTTCCTCCTGGATTTGACATGCTCTTACTTGCATCTCAGGCTCATATACAGGAAGGTTTAAAGTCGAATCTGATGTATCTTCCCATGCCATTAAAAATACAGGATTTACTGAATACGGTTAATCTCATGTCTGAATCAGCTGAGCGGAAACGAAAAATCAGAAAATCCTTGCCAAAAGATCGGAAACCTGAAGAGCAGGCAGCGATCAATGAAGCAAAAAGACTCTTGATGGGGCGAAATAACATGACAGAAGAAGAGGCTCATCGTTATATACAAAAATGCAGTATGGACAGTTCAACCAATATGGTTGAAACTGCTCAAATGGTGATTGCCATGATGAAAATGAATACCTAAACGAAATCAAGGGAATGCTTGGGCGTTTCTCTGAAAAATTTTTTGTAAGCTCTTAAAAATGTGGAGTAATTTTTATAACCGCAGAAATAGCAGGCTTCTGTAATTGGAATTCCTTGTTCCATTTGTTCCCTTGCAAGGTATAAACGCTTTCCGGAGATATAACTGGCTAACGTGGTCCCTGTTTCCTGCTTAAACAGATGCATCAAATAGTATTTATTCAGATAGAACTTTTCGGACAGTGTTTGTACGGATAGTTCTTCTGTTATATGTGTGTGAATATATTCCATAATTTCACTTACTTTTTCATGATAAGTGGCAGTTTCTGGATACTCAATATGATCCTTTAGCACTTTTTGATTGAGAAGAATCATAAACTGTAGAAAGCATAATTTTTCCTGCAACCTGGCGCCATAATCTTCCTTGGTCAGACTACGAATTAATTCCTGTAAACGAATATAAAGTTTACTTTTTTCAAAGGCTGGTATGCGGATAACATGGGTTTTTTCTAAAGAGGCCTTTTCAAAACACAGTGATAAATCCAAGGTTTCTCCTAGATATTCTTTTTCAAACTCAGGTGAGATATAAACAATAATGCGTTCATAAATGGAGTCACTTACTACCACAGGTCGATGTACTTCGCCAGCTTTAATAAGGACAAAGTCATAGGGAGCAAGGGGATAGTTTTTCCCTTCAACACAATAGGTAACATGACCTTTGATTAAAATTAATAATTTATGAAAGTCATGATAATGGAAGTCATAGGTTTTAAAGTCTTGGTCAATGAGATGAAAGATTTTAAAAGGTGTGTGAAGATATCCGATTTTTTTATATTTTTCCATGCAGTATTCCTCCTAATTCCTTTATATTATAGCACTTTTTGCAATATGAAAAGCATGAAACTGATTTTTTATTAAAAAAATGCGATTTATAATGAAAGTAGAAATTTTGTAATAAATAGGAGGGCTTATGAAATTCACGAAAATGGAAGGTTTAGGAAATGATTATATCTATATTAATGGATTTGAAGAAGTTGTAGAGGATAAAGAAACACTTGCTGTGAAGTTAAGTGATCGTCATTTTGGAATTGGTGGAGATGGTGTTATTTTTATTAATCCCTCGGAGATTGCCGATTTTGAAATGGAAATGTATAATGCAGATGGATCCAGATCAGAAATGTGTGGAAATGGAATACGCTGTGTTGCTAAATATGTGTATGATAGAAAAATGACAGATAAAAAAGAATTAACAATTGAAAGTTTTGGAAAAATAAAATTTATAGAACTGTCAGTGAAGTCTGAAAAGGTAGAAATGGTTCGTGTGAATATGGGAGCTCCTGAATTAGAAGCTAGTCTGATTCCTGTCGAATCTAACCAGTTACGAGTAATTGATGAAGAGATTCAGGTGGGAGATACTAGTTATAAAATGACATGTGTGTCAATGGGAAATCCCCATGCAGTTGTTTTTATGGAGGATGTAAAAAACCTGGAACTAGAAAAGATAGGTCCACTATTTGAACATCATTGTCGTTTTCCAAAGCGTACCAATACAGAATTTGTTAAAGTGCTTGATCGAAACACAGTAGAAATGAGAGTATGGGAAAGAGGAACCGGAGAGACTCTGGCATGTGGAACGGGTAGTTGTGCAACCGCAGTTGCCTCCATATTAAATGGTTTGACGGACAATAAAGTTACTGTTAAACTGTTAGGTGGTGACTTGTTTATTGAGTGGGACAGGGAAATCAATCGAATTTTTATGACAGGTCCTGCGAAAACAGTCTTTGAAGGAGATATTGATCTCAAAAACTTTTTTTAATAAGAATGAGGAGAATGAACATGTTCAAAGTAAATGACAATTATTTAAAATTGCCAGGAAGTTATCTTTTTTCAACCATTGGTAAAAAAGTGACTGCTTTTACAGCAGCAAACCCAGACAAAAAAATTATTAGATTAGGTATTGGTGATGTGACACAGCCATTAGCGGAATCTATTATTACATCCCTACATGCAAGTGTGGACGAAATGGGACAGGCAGCTACCTTTAAAGGATATGCTCCAGATCTTGGATATGAATTCTTAAGAAATGCAATTTGTGAAAATGATTATACAAAAAAAGGTTGTGATATTTCAGCAGATGAAATTTTTGTATCAGACGGTGCAAAATGTGATTCAGGAAATATTCAAGAAATCTTTAGTATAGATAATAAAATTGCAGTTTGCGATCCTGTTTATCCTGTTTATGTGGACACCAATGTGATGGCAGGAAGAACTGGTGTATATGATACTGTTACAGAAACATGGAGTAATGTAATCTATATGCCATGTACAGAAGCAAATAATTTTGCCCCTGAGATTCCAAAAGAAA
>CANRGO010000050.1 GCA_947630125.1 uncultured Lachnospiraceae bacterium
ATCAATAGTTCTGGTTTTTTTAACTCTGACATACTAATTTCCTCTTATTTTCTAACACTTAAGGTTACGCCATCACCAACTGGTAAAATAACTGTTTCAAGCTGTTTGTGATGGGTAATTTCATATAGGTACTCACGCATTCTTGCATGAATGGTTCTATTTCTTCTTGTAACTGCAAAGCGAGATTCAAGCAAATCCCCTTCTTGTAATATATTATCGGATACCAAGAGCCCACCAGGATTTAAGAGCCTTACAACATCTGGTAGAAAATTAATATACTGGGCTTTTGCTGCATCCATAAAGATAAAGTCAAAAGGTTTCTCAAGTTCTCTCAAAATTTCAAAGGCATCCCCTTCCAGCAAGGTGATTTTATGTTCAAAGCCTGCTGCCTTAATATTTTCATGTGCCAGGGGTATTCTTTTTTCATATTTTTCTATTGTGGTAATATGACTTTCTTCCAGACTATGTTCTGCCATTAGTATGGATGAATATCCAATGGCACAGCCTACTTCCAAAATCCGAAGCGGTTTATGTAACGTAATTAGAAACCGAAGCAGGGACTGCATTTGTGGTCGAATAACTGGAACCTGTGTTTTAATACATTCTTCTTCCAGGTTTGTAAGAAAATCGGTCTGTTTCATCATAAAGGAATTAAGAAACACATCCATTCTTTCATCTTGCATTTTCTACAACCAGGCCTTTCCTACTCTTCCTCATCCTCTGAAGTTTCAGCAGTAATTTGGGTTAAAATTTCTTCAGCAGTCATGGATGTATTAACCGTATACTCCCCAGGAACCAGTGCATTGTTCTTTTGATAAAATAAGGTTTGAATATAAAAAACATACTCATTTTTTATCAATCCCTGGTTAGCCAGCTCCTTACCAACGTCTAACGCACTTGCACCGTTTTCTACGGTCACAAGATAATCCTGACCCGGTTCTTCTGACATGGTTTCATCTGAAAAAACCTGAAACCCAAGTTCATATGCCTGTGTAGAAAACTTATAAACTATCATAACAATCAGAATTATAAATACAATTTTAATAATCCAGCCCACAATTCCTATGGATACTTTTTTTACATTCATCTCTTTTCCTCCAAGATATCCTACTATTCTAAATTCACGGATTCTGTAATGCGCAAATTGATTTCCTGCAACGTTCTGATTAAATCTAACTCAGCCTCAAGAAAATCATTCACCAGAGGAATTTCCCGAAACTCTTCATATTCACGTCCGAATACATCCACCTGATCAAAC
The DNA here is from genome assembly GCA_947630125.1 of uncultured Lachnospiraceae bacterium. Classification (GTDB taxonomy): domain Bacteria; phylum Bacillota; class Clostridia; order Lachnospirales; family Lachnospiraceae; genus CANRGO01. The sequence continues at coordinate 1,259 of CANRGO010000050.1, forward strand.
AACTGATCTGCATCTACATTATTCTGCAATAAAAAACTCTGCTGTCTAAAATCATCTATCTTTCTTTTTAATTCAGGCATTCTTCGAACTTTTTCTTTTTGGACTTCGTAATTCTTATACGAAACACTCTCATGTATTGCTTTTATAAGATCTTCTGTGGCTTTACTAATTCTTTCCATTTGAATTCTCCATTGTACAAGAACTACTCTTCTACTCCCATAATAATTGGCAGAATCATTGGTCTTCGTTTTGTTTTCTTCCAGATAAATTCGCTCAACTGGTCCTTGATATTCTGTTTGATTTTATTCCAATCGGACATATGACGATTCAGACAAAATTCTACAGCGTGCAAAGATACCTGTCTAGCTTCTTCCATTAATCCATCGGATTCTTTTACAAATACAAAGCCTCTGGATACAACATCAGGACCTGAAACCAACTGGTTATTATAACGATCTAGGGCGAGTGTAACAATCAGAATCCCATCTTCTGAAAGATGCTGACGATCTCTGATTACCACACTGCCAACATCACCAACTCCAAGGCCGTCTACATAAATAGCACCAACTGGAGCCTTTCCTGAAATATAAGCTTCTTCAGAATTTAGTTCTAAAATATCACCGCTGGATAAGATGAAAATATTTTCCTTTTCTATTCCAAGCTCTTTTGCAATTTTTGCATTGGCTTTCAGATGTTTGAATTCACCATGTACTGGAATTGCATATTGTGGTTGTACTAAGGTATAAATTAGTTTAATTTCTTCCTGACAGGCATGTCCTGAAACATGTGCATCCTGAAAAATAACATCTGCACCTTTTCTGGACAATTCATTAATAACCTTGGTAACTGCTTTTTCATTTCCAGGAATAGGGTGAGAGGAAAAGATAACGGTATCTCCAGCTCCTACTGATACTTTTTTATGTGTACCATTTGCCATTCTGCTTAATGCTGCCATGCTTTCGCCTTGGCTCCCCGTGGTTATAATAACGGTTTTATCTTCTGGAAAATTCTTTAATTCCTCTGTTTCAATCAAGGTGTTTTCTGGTATATTCAGACAGCCAAGTTTTGATGCAATCTCAATAATATTTACCATGCTACGACCTTCAACCACAACTTTTCTGCCATATTTGTAAGCGGAGTTTATAATCTGTTGTACACGATCTACGTTAGAAGCAAAGGTTGCTACAATAATTCTGGAACTTTTATGTTCTGCAAAAAGGGTGTCAAATATTTTTCCAACCGTTTTTTCAGACTGGGTAAATCCAGGCCTTTCTGCATTGGTGCTGTCGCTCATTAAAGCTAAAACACCTTTTTTCCCAATTTCAGCAAAACGCTGTAAATCAATGGCATCTCCAAAAACAGGGGTATAATCCACACGAAAATCTCCGGTATGAATCACTGTTCCAACTGGTGAATAAATTGCAAGGGCTGCAGCATCCACAATACTATGATTTGTTTTAATAAATTCTATCCGAAAACATCCAAGATTAATAATCTGACCAAATTTTGTAACCTTACGTCTGATTTTATTTGCAATGTTATGTTCTTCCAATTTTTTTTCAATTAATCCCATGGTTAAATTTGTGGCATACACGGGTGCATTGATTTCTTTTAAAATATATGGCAGTGCGCCAATATGATCTTCATGACCATGGGTAATAACAAAACCTTTTAGTTTTGCAATATTATCCTTTAAATATGTAACATCTGGGATTACCAAATCGATACCCAGCATATCATCTGTAGGAAATGCAAGACCGCAATCCACAACAATTATACTGTCTTCGTATTCGAAGGCAGTCATATTTAAACCAATCTGTTCTAAACCTCCCAATGCTATAATTTTCAGCTTAGAACCATCATTATTCAATTTTTTACTCAAACTAATTCCCTCTTCTTTCTATACTTAAAGAGTTTTATTTCTTGATCCAGGTACCCGATTCAAAAAATCGAACTCTTTAAGTTATTACCTTTCTATTTCGATATCTTCCAATAAACTTTCAAATATTGAAGATACTGCTTCTAGTTCCTCTTCATCAGAAACAATCTGATAAATACTTTCTTTTTCTTCAGCCGATGCATAATCTCTTAAAATATACGCATCTCCGTCGCCTTCTTCTACATCTGTTACAAACAGGTAATCTACACCATTAATCCTGGTCTGTTCCAAAATAAAAAAATCTACGGTTTCATGTTCATCAATCTGAAATGTTATCTTTTCTAATTTGTCCAAAATATCCTCCTTAATCAATCGCTTACCTTTCACTAAATGGTATCTGCAGTTTCTTTATTCCCCTGATTCTTCAGATAAGCCATATATCCTTCTAAAATAAATATTGCAGCAATTCGATCCACATGCAAATGTCTGTCTTCTCGACGAATATCTGCCTCCATCATAGCTCTGTCGGCAGCAACGGTTGTCAATCTTTCATCCCAAGTATGTACTGGCAGACCTGTACGTCTTTCTAGCATTTCTTTAAATTCTAAAGTCTTTTCAACTCGCTCGCCTTCTGTATTATTCATATTTTTAGGTAATCCTAATACAATATCAGTAACCTGATATTCTAAAATTAACTGTTCTATTCTTGCTAATGTCTGACGTAATTTATTTTCCTGCTCTCTTCGAATAATTTCTTTCCCCTGAGCAGTAATTAAAAGCGAATCGCTTATTGCAACACCCACTGTTTTGGAACCAAAATCTAAGCCCATAATGCGCATGGCTTACCCCTTCCTGTACAACCTATCGTTGTGTTTACTTAGTCTATTTCCAATTATGCTGTTTGATATACTGCGTCAGCATCTCTTCTACAAGTTCGTCTCTCTCAACCTTCATAATCAGACTTCTTGCATTTTTATGACTGGTTATATAAGTAGGATCTCCAGACATAATGTAACCTACAATCTGATTAACCGGATTATATCCTTTTTCAGTTAAGGCTTCGTATACTGTAGACAAAACAACACTAACACCTGTCTCAGGTTCACTTTCTACTTTAAAAAACTGTGTACTTTCTAAATCTTGCATCTATTTTCACCCTCATTTCTTGTTCTTGTTTCTATTAAAAAAGCACTTAGAACTTGCTTACTTTTAAGTTTGTACCTTCATATTACTCTATTTAACATGAAAATTCAACGAAAGTTTCTATTAAGAAAACATGTTAAACGTACCGCTTAGTTCATTAACATGTAATCTGTATCCAGAAAATCCGTCACAATTCCACGAACAATCTGATTGGTTCGTTTTTCAACAGAAGGAAATGCCACTTTTATATATTCGGGGGTATGTCCAATCTGATAGTAGATTCCATCTATGGTTTTCTCTTCTTCCATTAGTACTTCTACTTCTTTTCCAATAAAAGCATTTCGGAATTCTTTTGAATACTCCTGTGCCATCTCCAACAAGATATCTGAGCGAAGCTGTTTTACGGAATCTGGGACTTGTTGTTTCATGGTTGCTGCGGGCGTATTCTTTCTTTTGGAAAACTTAAATACATGCATCTCAAAAAAGCGAATATCCTCCAGATATTTTTTTGTTTCCAAAAACTCAGCTTCTGTTTCTCCTGGAAACCCAACAATAACATCTGTGGTAATCGCTCCATATGGATACTTGGTACGAAGTAAGGCTACTTTTTCTTTAAACTCTGCAGCAGAGTAATAACGATTCATGCGTTTCAGAGTATCATCCGAACCGCTTTGCAGAGAAAGATGAAAATGAGGGCATACTTTTGAACAGGCAGCAAGTCTTGTAACAAAATCCTCTGTAATGATTCTGGGTTCCAAAGAACCAAGACGAATTCTATGTAATCCATCCAATTTCTGAATCGCCTCAATTAAATCAATTAAGAATCCGCGTTCAAAGGCCAGTGTTTTTTTGCTGGCACCCACAGCTTTTTCGGCGAGATAATCCCCTTCTGTTTTAGCCAGAAAATCAACTCCATAGGAACTTAAATGAATACCAGTTAATACAACTTCCTGATATCCTCTGTTTACCAGTCCTTGTATTTCCGAAATAACATCTTCTTTTTTACGGCTTCTTACTCTTCCTCTTGCATAGGGGATGATACAGTACGAACAAAACTGATTACAGCCATCCTGAATCTTTATATACGCTCTGGTATGTTCGGCCGTTTTATATAACTGCACTTCTTCAAATTCATCTGTATGATTAATATCAATTACCGTTGTCTCATCTAAAGTTTTTCTTGCATGAAGTGGTTGTTCTGCAAAATTATTCTTTAAATATTCTAATAAAATATCTGCTAGTTCTGCTTTCTTATTATTTCCAATGATTAAATCCACTGCTAAATCTTCTATGAGATCCTCTTGTCCTGTTTGTACATAACAGCCTGTGGCTACTACCACTGCCTGTGGATTCATCTTTTTTGCCTTATGAAGCATTTGTCTACTTTTTCTATCCGCCATATTGGTTACGGTACAGGTATTTACCACATAAACATCTGCTCTTTCATCAAATGATACAATTTGAAAACCATTTTCTTGTAACATTTGTTGCATTACATCGAATTCATAGGAGTTTACTTTACATCCTAGATTATGGAGTGCTACACTTTTCATACTATTCCTCATTTTTTTTGTAATGTTTTATTATTGACTTTTAACCTAGTTCCCTATAGTATAGATACAGAAGGTATAAAAATACATTTCTCAAACAGACTTAAATGTATTTCATAATAAAAAGGAGGTTATTCCAATGAAAACAGTACAAATTTCATTAAATTCCATTGATAAGGTAAAATCATTTGTAAATGATATTACAAAATTTGATTATGATTTTGATTTAGTTTCCGGTAGATATGTTATCGATGCAAAATCAATCATGGGCATCTTCAGCTTGGATCTATCTAAACCAATTGATTTAAATATTCATGCAGAAGAAAATGTTGAAGAAGTATTAGGCATCTTAAAACCATACTTAATCTAATTCACATCTAAGAAAACTAACATATACCGGAAACCTTATGGTCTCCGGTATTTTTCTTTTCTCTGTTAAAATCTTAAACCGTTTGAATAATCTGTCTTGTATGTACTGCTCGTTCCATCATTTGATCGATGCTTTCTTCCAGATTATTTTCATGATGCTGTATAATTTTCAAATTTGGTTTGGTAACGGGATGTTTTGCCACAAATATGGTACAGCAATCTTCAAATGGTAAAATAGATGTTTCATAGGTATTAATTTTCAAAGAAATATCAACAATTTCCTGTTTATCAAAACCTATGACTGGTCGATATACTGGAAGTTCACATACTTCATCTGTACAAGCAAGACTGTGTAGTGTCTGAGAAGCAACTTGTCCAATACTTTCTCCTGTTATCAATCCCAAACAGCCTGATTCTTTTGCAATCTGTTCTGCAATACGCATCATATAACGGCGCATAATGATAGTCAGTTCTTCATGAGGACATTTCTCATAAATATAAAGCTGAATTTCGGTAAAATTAATTACATGTAATTTAATAGGACCTGTATATCTGGAAATCAATTGTGCCAGATCTGCCACTTTCTGCTTTGCTCTTTCACTGGTGTATGGAGGTGCATGGAAATAAACTGCCTCAATTTGTACTCCACGTTTTGCTATCATATAGCCAGCAACAGGAGAATCAATTCCACCTGACAAAAGTAACATCGCTTTTCCATTGGTTCCCACGGGCATTCCACCTGGTCCTGGAATTACCTGGGAATAAATATATATTTTTTCACGAATTTCAACATTCAAATAGATTTCAGGATTATGAACATCTACCTTCATTTCAGGAAACGCTCTTAAAATAACACCGCCAAGTTTATTGTTAATCTCCATAGAATCTAAGGCATAATTTTTTCTGGATCTTCTTGCCATTACTTTAAATGTTTTGTTTTTTTCTGGATGAACACGTTCCATATAAGTAACGACTTCTTCGGATAGGGCTTCAAAACCTTCATCTTCTAATATTACAACTGGACAAATTCCTGCAATTCCAAAAACAGTTTTTAACTGCTCAATTGCTTCATCTGTATCAAAATCAGAAAGAGCTTCTACAAAAATTCTTCCTGCTGTTTTATGAACCTTAAAGGTTCCATCTATTTGCTTTAGGCTGTAACGAATCTGAGAAACCAGTGCATCTTCAAAAAGATATCTGTTTTTTCCTTTTACCCCTATTTCTGCATATTTGATTAAAAATGCTTTAAACATGTATTTCCTCCTGCTCCGAACTTTGGAGCTTCTATAGACTAAACTCTGGTGAATCTCCGAAGAGAAGGCACCAATTCTTTCATAACCTGTAAAGTATAGTCGATATCCTCCTGTTTTGTAAAGACCGAAAAACTAAAACGCAGGGTAGACTCCAATAAATCCTTGGGAAGTCCAAGGGCTTTTAAGGTTTTTGAATGTGCTGGTTTATTTGAGGCACAGGCACTACCAGAAGAAACATAAATTCCTCTCTCTTCCAGTGCATGCAATAAGACCTCACTTCTTATACCCAAAATAGAAACACTTAAAATATGAACCGCATCATTTTGAGGATCATAGCCGTTTAAAAAAACTTGCTCAATTTCTAAGAGTCCTGTAGCCAAGCGCTCTTTTAGAAAACGCAAGTTATTTAGACAAGTATCCATATCTTGATAGATTTGTGTAACTGCTACCATAAGTCCTGCAATGGCTGGAACATTTTCTGTTCCAGGTCGAATCCCCAACTGTTGTCCGCCACCAAATAATAAGGGTTTCACTTTTGTTTTCTCACTGATGTACAAAAAACCACTTCCTTTAGGTCCGTGGATTTTATGCCCACTGACACTTAACAGATCGATGTTCATTTTTTTAGGATAAATTTTACTTTTTCCAAATCCCTGTACTGCATCCACATGAAAAAGAATAGACGGATTATATTCTTTTATTATTTCTCCAAGTTCTGCTATTGGTTGTATCGACCCTATTTCATTGTTTGTATGCATAATCGAAACCAGAATGGTGTCTTCTCGCAAGGCCTTTCTTAATTGATCACTTTCAATACATCCCATTTTATTTACAGGAAGATACGTAATTTCAACCCCTTGCTCTTTCAAATAATCCATTGCCTCCAGCACCGCAGGGTGTTCGATCACAGAAGTAATCAAATGATTTCCATTTCTTTTATTTGCAAGGGCAGCACCAATAATTGCCAGATTATCGGCCTCTGTTCCGCCAGAAGTAAAATAAAGTTCCTTCTCTTTGACTTTTAAAACTTTAGCGATTTGTTCTTTGCCCTGTTTGATATATGCTTCTGCATCCATTCCCTTTTTATGTAAACTAGACGGATTTCCATAATCGCATAGCATAACTTGATTCATAATTTCAACAACTTCTTTTCTGCAGCACGTTGTGGCTGCATTATCTAAATAACATTCCATGTAGATTATCTCCTACTGCTCAAGCTGATACATCATCCAAGATAATATAGTAAATCCAGCAGTTTCTGTTCTAAGTATTCGTTTCCCCAATGTGATTGGTATGATTCCAGCATCCATGGCAAGTTTTATTTCTGTTTCACTAAAGCCACCTTCTGGTCCAATAAAAATAGCTATATTCTGTCCAGCCTGTAAAGAGTCAATGATTTCCTTGGTTTTTTCCATTCCTTCAGCAAGCTCATAAGGAATTACTTTTACTTGAAAATTATCACAATAACGGATTGATTCCTTTAATGTCATCACTTCCTTGATAACTGGAATTATTCTTCGCTTACTTTGCTTTGCGGCTGCCTCAGAAATCTGCTGCCATCTGACTAGTTTTGCCGCTTCTTTTTTTGGTTCCAGTTTTACAACACATCGGCTTAAAGAAAGTGGAATGATTTCATGCACGCCTAACTCAACAGCCTTTTGAATGATCAATTCCATTTTATCTGATTTCGGTAGTCCTTGAAACAAATAGATTTTTGAAGCAAGTTCTACTCCGTCTTCCTTGACAAAACGAAGGGTGCAAATGATCTCATCTTCCAGCATTTCCTGAATTTCACAGCGATATTCTTTTGTATCCTGTCTATTATCACCATTGACTACGGCAAGTTCATCACCTATTTTCATACGAAGAACCTGTTTGATATGAATGACATCCTGACCAGAAATCACGATTCGATTCCCCTGAATCTGCTCTTCTTTAACAAAAAACTGATACATATTACAAACCATACCCTTCTTGTATTTTAACAATTACTCCGGTTTTCTTGCTGTAACACTAACCCATTCTCCCTGATAGGTTACTTCAAGAAGCTCAAGCCCTGCCGAAAGAACTGCATCTTTTACTACTGTTTCTTTTTCATCTATGATTCCACTGGTTATATAAATTGCGCCTGGTTTCATCTGTTTTACAACAACAGGTGTTAGCATAACAAGCACTTCTGCCAGAATATTCGCTACAACCATATCATAACAGGCAAAACCCACTTCTTCCTGTACTTCCTTTTCCGAAATAAGATTGCCTATGATTAACTTAAAGTTATCTTCAGGAATGTGATTATCTTTCAGATTCTGAGCAACTGCATCAATAGCACAAGGATCCAAATCTGTTCCCAGCGCCTTTTTCGCACCATATAACAATGCAACAATAGATAAAATTCCACTACCTGTTCCAACATCAAGAAGGTTTGTTTCGCTGCTTACATATTTCTTAATCTGTCGAATACAAAGCTGGGTTGTTTCATGCATTCCAGTTCCAAATGCAGTACCTGGATCAATATGTAAAATCTTCTTATTACTATCTTCTTCTTTTACCTCTTCCCAGGAAGGAATGATTAACAAATCATCAATCGTGAATTGGTGAAAAAACTCTTTCCAGTTATTAATCCAGTCAATGTCTTCTGTTTCTTCTATTGTAATGCTTCCTTCTCCAATATCCATAAATTCTCTGATTTGTTGAAGTTCCTCTTCTACCTGTTCCTTAATTTGAAGGACTGGCACATTGCCGTCATCCTCTACAAAAAAACTTAAATAAGCAATTCCATCATCTTCCGGTCCATCTGGCAAGATATCCACAAACATTTGCTCTTTTTCCATGGTTGTAAGCGGGATCTTATCTTCGATCTGTGCCCCTTCCAATCCGATATCGTATAATGCGCTGATGATAACATCCTCTGCTTCAGTCACTGTTTTGATTTTAAATTTCATCCATTTCATTGGCATTTACTCCTCTATACTCTAACTCAATCTTTTTTTATCATATCATAGAATTTCCATGATTAAAAACAAAAATTCAGATTCCACAAAACAAAAGTCCACGTTACCGTGGACTTTCCTAATTGTAAACCTGTTTATTTGAAAAGTTTTTTCTTTTTCCCTTTTTTATCCTCTGATGTATCCGTACTTACTCTTTTTGCAGAATTTAAACTGTCTCCGGTGAGTTCATCAAATTTTCGAAGCAATTCTTTTGCTTCGGAAGATAAATTCTCAGGTGTTTGAATGACCAAAGTAACATAGTGGTCACCACGTACCTCTTTATTTCGAAGAGTTGGAACTCCCTTACCGCGAAGACGTATTTTTGTCTCTGTCTGTGTGCCTGCTTTAACTTCATAAGCAACTTTTCCATCCACGGTATCAATTAACACTTCCCCACCAAGGGCTGCTACTGCATAAGAAATACCCACGGTTGAGAAAATATTATAATCTTGTCTCTGGAAGATTGGATGTCTGGAAACAATCACTTCTACCAGAACATCTCCTCTAGGTCCACCATTCTGACCTGGCTCACCAAGTCCTGCAAGTCGTTTGCTTTGTCCATTGTCAATTCCGGCTGGAATTTCCACTGCATACTTTTTGCGCATGGTAATAAAGCCACTTCCATGACAGTCGCTACATTTATCTTTTACTATTTTACCACTGCCTTGACAGTCTGGACAGGTCTGAACATTACGAACTGTTCCAAAAAATGACTGTTGAGTAAAGACAACTTGACCTTTTCCTCCACACTTGCTACAGGTTTCTGGGCTTGAACCTGGTTTTGCACCAGTTCCTGAACAGGTCTTACAGTTTTCTTTTACATTCAATTCAATTTCTTTTTCTGTTCCAAAAACTGCTTCCTCAAAAGTAATGCGTACGCTGGTACGTATGTTGGCACCCTTCATAGGACCATTGGAACGGCCTCTTTGTCCTCTGGAACCAAATAAATCTCCAAAAATATCTCCAAATATGTCTCCAAAGTCTGCTGAATTAAAGTCAAAGCCACCAAAGCCGCCACCACCACCGCCGCCATTTTCAAAGGCTGCATGACCAAACTGATCATACTGGCGTTTTTTTTCAGGGTCGCTTAAGACAGCATAAGCTTCTGATGCTTCTTTAAATTTAACTTCCGCATCTTTGTTTCCAGGATTCATGTCAGGATGATATTTTTTGGCAAGAGCACGGTATGCTTTTTTTAATGTCGCCTCGTCTGCGCTTTTATCCACACCTAAGACTTCATAATAATCTCTTTTTTGTTCTGCCATGTTAAATACCTCTATTTTCTCGAATTTCCTCTGTGATATTAACACGTTTTCCCATAGGTGGCAATATACCACCTATGGGAACCCTATGTATATCTATCTCTGATTTATACTTCTCTGAAATCTCCATCAATAATATCATCTTCTGGAGCCTGACTCTGAGTGCCTGCACCCATATCTCCCATGTCAGGGCCAGCACCTGCACCCTGCATATTTTCATACATTTTGGTAAACAGACTCTGAGCACTTGTGGTTAATTTTTCATATGCTGCCTTTATTTCTGCTGTCTGATCTTCTGTCATTTCTACATCTTTTGTTTTTTCAAGAAGCTCTTTTAATGCATTTAAGTCAGCTTCAACTGCTGTTTTATCAGCATCTGCAATCTTGTCTCCAACTTCTTGTAATGCTTTTTCTGTCTGGAATACAAAACTATCTGCGTCATTTCTTGTGTCAACTGCTTCTTTTCTCTTCTTATCCTGAGCTTCGAATTCTGCAGCCATTTTAACTGCTTGTTCGATGTCTGCATCAGACATATTAGAGCTTGCTGTGATTGTAATGTGTTGTTCTTTTCCTGTTCCAAGATCTTTTGCAGATACATTTACGATACCATTGGCATCAATATCAAAGGTAACTTCGATCTGTGGCATACCACGTCTTGCTGGTGGAATACCGTCCAGACGGAATTGTCCAAGGGATTTATTATCTTTTGCAAACTGTCTTTCACCCTGTACAACATTAATATCTACTGCTGTCTGGTTGTCAGCTGCTGTTGAGAACACCTGGCTTTTCTTGGTAGGAATTGTTGTGTTTCTTTCGATTAATCTGGTTGCAACACCACCCATTGTTTCAATAGAAAGTGAAAGTGGAGTAACGTCTAACAGAAGGATTTCGCCAGCTCCTGCATCACCTGCAAGTTTACCACCCTGAATGGAAGCACCAAGAGCAACACATTCATCTGGGTTTAATGCTTTTGAAGGTTCTTTTCCTGTTAACTGTTTTACTTTTTCCTGAACAGATGGCATACGTGTAGAACCACCAACTAATAATACCTGGCCAAGTTCACTTGCTGAAATACCAGCATCTTTTAATGCGTCTGTAACTGGTTTTACAGTTCTTTCTACTAAGTCATGAGTTAATTCATCAAATTTTGCTCTGGTAAGGTTCATGTCAAAATGTTTTGGACCTTCTGCAGTAGCCGTGATGAATGGAAGGTTGATGTTTGTTGTTGTTGCAGAAGATAGTTCTTTTTTCGCTTTTTCTGCTGCTTCTTTAAGTCTCTGAAGAGCCATTTTATCGTTTGATAAATCAACTCCTTCATTTTTCTTAAATTCTGCTAACATATAATTAGTAATTCTCTGGTCAAAGTCATCTCCACCTAAGTGATTATCACCACTGGTTGCAAGAACTTCAATAACACCTTCTCCAATTTCAATAACAGATACGTCAAAGGTACCACCACCAAGGTCATATACCATGATTTTTTGCTCTTTTTCATTATCAAGTCCGTAAGCAAGTGCTGCTGCTGTTGGTTCGTTGATAATACGTTTTACATCAAGACCTGCAATTTTACCTGCATCCTGAGTTGCCTGTTTTTGTGCATTGTTAAAATATGCAGGAACAGTAATAACAGCTTCTGTTACTTTTTCACCAAGGTAAGCTTCTGCATCTGCTTTTAATTTCTGAAGAATCATTGCTGAAATTTCCTGTGGAGAATATTTTTTGTCATCAATTACTGTTTTGTGATCAGAACCCATTTCTCTTTTAATAGAAGAAATTGTTTTTTCTGAGTTGGTTACAGCCTGACGTTTTGCAGGTTCTCCAACTAATCTTTCTCCCGTTTTAGTAAATGCCACAACAGATGGAGTTGTTCTTGCTCCTTCTATGTTTGCAATAACGGTGGGTTTTCCACCTTCCATAACAGCTACACAGCTGTTGGTTGTTCCTAAATCAATACCAATAATTTTGCCCATTTTCTAGACCTCCTGATTATTATCTTACATTTCTGTGTTTTGTTCTCTATTTATATTAAAGTTATTAACTAACTACGGAAACCATACTGTGCCTTACAACACTATCTCGGTAGGTATATCCTTTTTGTAATTCTGCTGCTACCATGCCACTTTCTAGTTCTTCATTTTCAACCTGCATAACAGCATTGTGAAGATTAAGGTCAAATAGTTGTCCATTTGCTTCAATAGGTTTTACACCAATATTTTCAAATTCCTGCATCAGCTGTTTATAAATCATATTCATTCCATCGTAGAAAGGAGTTGCTTTATCTGCTTCTACTGCCATAGATAAACCACGTTCAAAGTTATCAATCACTGGGAGCATTTTTTCAATCACACTTTTTGCCCCAACTTCAAACATTGCAGATTTTTCTTTTTCAGTTCTTTTTCTGAAATTATCAAATTCTGCCATTTGACGTCTGACTTTATCTTCCAGTTCTTCCACTTTTTCCTTCATAGGATCATGTTTTTTATCTTTTTTCTTATCTGCTTTATGTGCTTTTTTTGAGGCTTTCAATTCTGCTTCTTCTTGATCCTGTTCTTCTTGATGTTCACAACCATCTATATTCTTTGTATCTTCTGAAACAGTGTCTTCCTCTACTACTTCTTCCATAAAATCCTGATCCAGAATTTTCTGGTCCATTTCATCCTTATTCAACACTTCCTTCATCCTTTCTATTCTTTCTTCTTATATAAAACATCCAGTTGATTCATTAGATTTTTTAACGTACTAACCACTTTATCATAGTCCATTCTTTTGGGACCAATGATTCCAATGGTACCTCTCATCCCTTCCTCCAGTTCATAGGTTGCCGTTACGATACTGCAATCCTTCATCGATTGGATGGGCGTTTCATTTCCAATGTAAACCTGTATTCCTGTCTGATTTTGATCAGTCAGTGTCTCCTGAACCAATTTATTTAACAATTGCTTCTCTTCAAAAGTGCTAACAAGTTCACTAGCTCTTTGCTGATCTGCAAGTTCTGGATATTTGAAAATATTATTTGCTCCGCTGGTGTAGATCTCAAGATCTTCATCTTCTGTAATCGCAAGCGCTACTGCATCAATAACCTTTCCAATAATTTCTCCATGGACACCTGCCTTCATTTTTAAGGCGGTTATCATTCCAAGATTAATTTCTTCCATCGACAAACCATTCAAATGAGTATTCAAAAGAATATTTAGCTTTAATAAGGTATCATCGCCTAATTCTTCTTCTAAATCAATCATGGTATTTTTAATCACATTACCTTCTCCGACAATTACCACAATCAATTGTTGTTCGTCTACTCTGGATAGCTGTACAAACTTGACTTTGTTCTTATGACAAACTGGTGCAGATATCATAGAGGTATAGTTGGTGTTTACCGATAAAAACTTTGCAACCTGTTTTAGCAAATGATCCATCTTGTCTTCTTTTTCCAAAAGCATTTCTTTCATTTCTAAAACTTCTCGTTCTTTATCAGCCATCAAATTATCTACATAAAGTCGATAACCTGAATCCGAAGGAATTCTTCCTGCCGAAGTGTGAGGTTGAAGGATATATCCCAGTTCTTCCAGGTCTGCCATCTCATTTCGAATCGTTGCACTGCTCAGATTCAAATCAGTATACTTTGAAATGGTTCTGCTACCAACGGGTTCTCCAGTTTCCAAATAATTCCGGATAATGGCCTGCAATATTTTCATTTTACGTTCATCTAGTTGCATTTCATCATCCTTTCTTATTTTTCAATTCTATTTATTAGCACTCTCTCGTGTTGAGTGCTAATACCTTCTTTACATAAAATATCACTTAGGGAAAACCTTGTCAATAAATTTGGGGAAATTAATTATGAAATAAAAATAAAATCGAGTTTTTTTGAATTTTTAGTTTTCATATTTACTGTATTTATAAGGATAGAGTGTACATATCATACAACGGAGACGCGTTCTCACTCAGGTTGCCACGCATAACGGTACATAAGGCTGTGACAGTTAAATCATCTGTTACAGCCTAAGTACCGATGGTGGCAAAAGGTCTCCTTATGTATGATATGTACACTCTATCTTTGAAAACCAGAAAGAAAACTTGTAAATTCAAAAAATTTCAATTCAAAATACTGGTAACAATAATTAGAAACTATGGGATTATACTCCCCAAAAAAGACATCGCCTTATAAGCGATGCCTTCCCGAATAGAATTCCCCTATTCTATTGTTAAATAAAGAATTTTCCAGTCTCGTTTCTGTTTACCACAAAGTAGGCTGTATTTTCCTCTGGTTTTACATAAATTTCCATGTTTTTAATTTCTGTCTGTTTACGTCCCATGTCATAAACCCATACATTTCTAGCTATTTTTGCCAGATCTTTCCCTGTATATGATTTTCCCCCGTACTGGACATGAACATTTGCATTTTCTGGTGTGAATGATTTTCTCACCGCTTTTCTGCTTTCATCGAAGTCTACCATAGTATCCGCCATATTCCGAAATTCTGCTCTTGAAAATTCAGTCAAGTTCCCTGTAATGTTTTTTTCCACAATCATTAGTCAGTCCCCTCCTATTCCTTTTCATTTATAAATTTTCCCTTTACTTTCTAAGTTTATCCCAAATTAATTTACATGTCAAACCAAATGCCAGAATTTACAGTTAATTTACTTAATAAACTTTATTATAAAAATTATTTACATGACAGAATAAATTTCATTCCCCAAAAGAAGGGAATTATGATAAGATAAAAAAGGATGTACGTAATATAAAATCCATTCACGGAGGATAAAAACGATATGGTTTCAAAACAATATAAAGAGATGTTAAGTGGCAAATCAGTCATTCGCCAATTATCAGAATTTGCAACAAAAAGAGGCCTAGAAATTGGATACGAAAATGTATTTGACTATAGTCTTGGAAACCCTAGTGTTCCATGCCCTATAGAATTCACCCATACGATGATGGACTTACTGAAGGAAAAATCTTCAGGTGAACTTCATGGTTATAGTCCTAGTCTTGGAAATCCAGATTTTAAAGAAGCGGTAGCTAAAAGTTTGGAGAAAAGATTTAAAATTCCCTATGAGGCAGAGCATATATTCCCAGCAACAGGTGCTGCTGGTGCTATCGCTCATGCAGTACGTGCGGTCACTTCACCAGGAGATGAATTTATCATCTTTGCACCATTTTTCCCTGAGTATAGACCTTATCTGACTCTTGCTGGATTAAATCTTAAAATTTGTCCGCCAGATACCAGCCAGTTTCAAATAGATTTTGAAGCCTTTGAGACTTTGCTAAGTCCAAATGTAACTGCAATCTTACTAAACTCTCCCAATAATCCTACTGGCGTTATCTATTCTAAAGAAACGATAGAACGATTGGCTACCATTTTAAGAGAAAAGTCCATCGAATATGGACATAGCATTTATATTATTTCAGATGAACCCTACAGGGAAATCATTTTTTCAAATGTTGAAAATCCCTGTATTTCAAAATTTTATGATAATACTTTGGTTTGTTATTCATTTTCCAAATCCATTTCTCTACCTGGTGAGCGAATTGGATACATTGCTGTGAATCCTTCTGCCGAAGATGCAAAGATACTTTGTCCTATCTTCAGCCAGATTTCAAGGGGAATCGGGCACAACTGTCCTCCTTCTATTATTCAGCAGGCAGTTGCGAAGGTTCTTGATTCAACCTCTGATTTAGCAGTCTATGAAAAAAATATGAATCTCATCTACCAGACTTTGATTGATTTAAATTTTCAGGTAGTAAAACCCCATGGAACCTTTTATATTTTTCCAAAAGCAATGGAGGAAAATGCCAATAGTTTCTGTGAGAAGGCGAAAGCCTATGATTTAATTCTGGTTCCTGGTGATAGTTTTGGCTGTCCAGGTTACTTTAGAATGGCATATTGTATTGAAACAGAAAAAGTAGAGCGTTCCCTATTAGCACTTCGTAAATTTGTGGAAACAGAGTATCCAAAAGATTCTATTATATAGAAGAAAGAAGGCAGAAACATGTATGATGCAGGTCTTATTTTAGAAGGCGGTGGAATGAAAGGAGTTTATACTTCTGGAGTTCTGGATTGTTTTTTAGAAGAAAATTTAGAGTTTAGTAGTTGTTATGGTGTATCAGCAGGCGCAAGTAATCTATGTAGTTTTATTTCCAAACAAAAAACCAGAGCCTATCATATTATGGTAGATTATCTGGATGACAAAGATTATTGCAGCAAACGTAGTTTGTTAACCACTGGCGATTTATTCAATGTGGAAATGTGCTATGATCTGATTCCCAATGTTCTTAACCCCTTTGACTACCATACCTTTGAGCAGTATGAAGGAAAAGCTTATGCTGTAGTGACGAATATTGAAACTGGCAAAGCAGAATATATGCGTCTTAAAAATATGAAGGAAGATACCATTGCAGTGCGTGCTTCCTGTAGCCTCCCTCTAATCTCTAGAAATGTTATGATTCAAGGAAAGCCTTATCTGGATGGCGGAATATCGGATTCCATACCACTAGAGAAATCCATGTTAGATGGTAATTTAAAAAATGTTGTCATTTTAACAAAAGAAGAAGGTTATATCAGACAGCCTAGCAAGCACTTGGAAGTATTGAAATTACGGTATTTAAAATACCCAAAAGTTTATGAGTTGATGAAAGAGCGCCACATAATGTATCAAAAAACATTAACATTGCTGGAACAGCAGGTTATAAATGGTAATGCGTTTGTGATTCGACCCAAACATAAAAGTCCTGTAAACAGAATTGAACACGATCCGTTTAAACTTAAAAAACTATATGAAGAAGGTTATGAAGATGCAAAGAATTGCATGGAAGAATTAAAAGCCTTTCTAGAAACACAAAAAAATCAAACACAAGGAGTGCATGGTAACATGCAGTAAATATTATGATTGAATTATTAAAAGCAGCCTTTTACGGCTTAGTAGAAGGAATTACAGAGTGGTTACCCATTAGTAGTACTGGACATCTTATTTTATTAAACGAACTTTTACCAATGAATGTGACCAAAGATTTTTGGGATATGTTTCTGGTGGTAATCCAATTAGGCGCTATTATGGCTGTGGTTATTTTATTTTGGAATACCATATTCCCCTTTTCGTTTCAAAATATCTCGAAAGATAAGTCATCCTTTATTAAAAAAGATGTATTTTCTATGTGGTTTAAAGCCTTGGTATCCTGTGTTCCTGCAGCGATTATCGGCATTTTATTTGATGATCAACTAGATGCTTTATTTTACAATGGAGTCTCTGTTGCTTTGGCATTGATTATTTTCGGAGTTGGTTTTATTGTAATCGAAAACAGAAACAAGCACGTTACATCAAGCATCAACACGCTTGCTGATATAAGCTATAAAACAGCCTTACTCATTGGTTTATTTCAATTAGTTGCCGCCATCTTTCCTGGAACCAGTCGCAGTGGAGCAACCATCCTAGGTGCGTTATTAATCGGTGTTTCCAGAAAAGTTGCTGCGGAATATACATTTATA
>CANRGO010000051.1 GCA_947630125.1 uncultured Lachnospiraceae bacterium
CTCAAACACTGGACCTTCTGTACAAACTCTTGCATTGTGTACATGGGAATGGTGATCCACTTTGGTTGTTTTGCAAACACAACCCAGACAGGCACCAATACCACAGGCCATTTTCTCTTCTAAGGACAGGTAGGCCTTTATCTTATGCTCTGCTGCATATTCCTTAATTGCCTTTAACATAGGAAGTGGTCCACAAGCATAGATAATATCTACTTTTAGGTCTTTTTCTTTAATTATATCCATTACATTTCCTTTGGTGCCAACGGCTCCATTTTCGGTGGCTATATAGACCAAGCCAAAGGCACTTAACTCCTGATCCAGAAATAGTTCCTGATCTCGAAAACCAAGTAAAATTGTCTTATCAGCATCTAGTTCCTTTGCCAGCTGTAGCATAGGGGGAATCCCGATTCCACCGCCAATCAAAAGCGTGCGTTTTCCTTTTCCTTCATCCAACGGGAATCCATTCCCAATGGAACCAAGGATGGAAATCTCTTCGCCAGCCCGATAGGTAGAAAATTCTTTAGTACCTTTTCCAAGTATTCGATATACCAGACGTATTCTTGTCTTTTCCTGATTTACTTCACAGACACTGATTGGTCTTGGTAATAAGGTCGCCTGATTTCTGGGATAGATTGTCACAAACTGACCAGGCACTGTGCCCTCTGCCATATCGGTTTCCAACCATAAATCAAATACATCTTTTGCTATTTCTTCCTGTCTGATAATGAGCGCTTTTACTTTCTTTTTTTCCATGCTGCGTTCTCCTCAATATGATATACCATCTGCCCGTTACAAATCGTGTAATAAATAACACCTGGTAACGTGTCTCCTATGAAAGGTGAATTGGCTGATTTTGATAGAAATTCTTCCACCTGCCAGGTTTCTTCTGGATGAAAAATCACCAGGTCTGCTGGCATTCCTACCTGTATGCTTCCCTCTTTTCGTCCATACAAAAGAGCTGGATGATAGGACATTTTTTTAATTAATTCCATTAGTGAAAGATGCTTCTTTTGAACAAGATACTTGATTCCCAGTGAAAAAGCAGTTTCCAGACCGATGATGCCACTGGGTGCCTGAAGATAAGGACGCTCCTTTTCTTCCCTGCTATGGGGTGCGTGATCTGTTGCGATAATGTCTATGGTATTATCTATCAAACCTTCAATAATTGCAAGCCTGTCTTCTTCTTCTCGAAGTGGCGGATTCATTTTTGCAAGAGTACCTTTTGTAAGTACAGCTTCCTCTGTTAACGCAAAGTGATGAGGAGATGCTTCACAATGCACATCCACACCTTCTTTTTTTGCCTGACGAACCAGTTCCACCGCTTCCTTGGAACTGATGTGCTGGATATTGATTTTACAACCTATTTCTTTTGCCAAAGCAAGATCTCGTTTGGTTAAGGCAAATTCCGCCTCCCTTGGTGCTCCTTCCAGTCCAAGACTTTTTGCAACCACTCCCTGATTGATGCCGCTGTTTTTAATCAGTGTGGGATCTTCTTCATGAAGACTGATGGGAACGCCTAGTTCTTTGGCCTGTTCCATGGCAGTTCTTAACATGCTTTCATCCACAATAGGGATACCGTCATCTGTAAATCCCACTGCACCAGCTTCTTTTAGCTCCTTTAAGGGACTAAGTTCGATACCTTTCAATCCTTTTGTAACGGTGGCGCAACTATCCACATGGATTCCTGTGGTGGCACCTTTTCCCAAAATGTATGAGAGGGTTTCAACTTGGTCAACAACCGGATTGGTATTCGCCATTAACACAACCCTGGTGAATCCTCCCTTTTCCGCAGCCTTACTTCCCGTAATAATATCTTCTTTATGAGTAAAGCCAGGATCTCTAAAATGCACATGAACATCTGTAAATCCTGGTGCTATACAGAGATTACTTGCATCAAGTATGGTATCTTTTTCCGTGGCACTCATAGCCTTTTGTAATTCCAGTTCCTGAATCAGAGTACCCTTTTCATAGATTGCTTTTATTTTTCCACCTTCGATATATAGATCACCATGAATGATGGTTTCTTTCTTGGGGTCATAGATTGTACCATTGATAATAATCATATTGTTCTCCCATCTACCTCTTAAAAAGCTCATTGCTTCCTATGGTTTTTCTTATTATACGTGATAAGTTTTCCCAAGTACAATAGTTTTTCACAATTGCTTTTCAGAAACTGCTTTGCTATAATAAAACAAGTTTCTATAAAAAAAGAGCAAAGTATTCAACTTTACTCTACTAGGAAGGCATGGTCAGATTATGATTCGTTTTCTATTTACTGCATCATTTGTTGTTTTATTTTTAATTTTTAGTATTCCGTTGATGATTCTGGAATGGATCCTTGGAAAATTTCATGTGGAAGCCAAAAATAAAAGTTCTCTGGCTATCGTAAACTGGGCATTTCGAGTTTGTTTATGGTTTTCTGGTGTGAAAGTCACAGTTCTTGGAGAAGAGAATGTCCCACTGGATGCTCCAGTCTTATATGTGGCAAATCACAGAAGCTTTTTTGATATCTTATTAACCTATGTGAGAGTACCCAGACCTACTGGTTACATCGCAAAAAAAGAAATGCTTAAAATCCCACTGCTTCGTACCTGGATGAAAAATCTTCACTGTTTATTTTTGGATCGAAAAGATTTAAAGGAAGGAATGAAAACCATCCTTTCCGCTATTGAAAAAGTAAAGTCTGGAATTTCGATCTGTATTTTCCCAGAAGGAACCAGAAACAAAACAGCCGATAGCTTTCTTCCCTTCCATGAAGGTAGTTTTAAGATTGCGGAAAAAGCAGATTGTGCAATCATTCCTATTGCCATGAATAATACTTCTGCAATTTTTGAAGATCATTTTCCAAAAATCAAACGTGCACATGTTATCATCGAATATGGTAAACCTGTTTATATCAAAGATCTTCCCAAAGAAGAAAAGAAATTTGTTGGTGCCTATGTACAGAAGCAAATTGAAACTATGTATTTTAACAATTTGCCTCTGGTATAATCTCTAACTTAAAACTTGTATCAATTCTTCAAAATGCATCCCATGAGATGCCTTCACCAGGATGGTATCTCCGGGAAGAAGCAAATGTTCTAAGTCTGCAAGAAGTTCTTCTTTTGTTGGAAAGAAGAAAATTTCTGTTTCATGTTGAGACTGATGCTTTGCTTCCTCATACCCCTTTTGACTCAGTGCCCCTACAAACAAAACCATATCCAGAGATTTTTCAAGAGCATACCTTGCAACATCTCTGT
Source organism: uncultured Lachnospiraceae bacterium (assembly GCA_947630125.1). Lineage (GTDB taxonomy): Bacteria > Bacillota > Clostridia > Lachnospirales > Lachnospiraceae > CANRGO01. The sequence continues at coordinate 3,240 of CANRGO010000051.1, forward strand.
GATGTGCCTCTTCTTTATCTCCTAGTTCAAACATATCTCCTAATATCGCTACTTTTCTTGTATCTGCCATACTAAGCAAATCAAGGGCTGCTTTCATTGAAATCGGATTTGCATTGTAACAGTCATCAATCACCAGATATCTCTCTGTCTGAATCAAGTTACTTCTTCCTGTCAAGGACTTTACCGACTCTATTCCTTTTTTGATTTCCTCTTTCTTCACTCCAAGATAGGTTCCAACAGCAGCAGCACAAAGGGCATTGCTTACCATGTGCTCACCAGGTAATGGAATCATGACGTCCACAAAGTCCTTTTTTAACATCAGTTTGCATGCCGTTCCACGAAGACCTTTTGCTTCTATGTGTTGCGCATAAAAATCATGTCGAATATGTCTGCCAAAGGTAATTGGAAGTTTTCCCTTTACCAAGGTAATGGTCTCTAATTTATCATCATCTCCATTTAAAATAGCAAGGCCATGCTCTGGCATATAATCAAAAATTTCTGTTTTTGCCTGAAGAACTCCATCTCTATCTTTTAGATTTTCCAAATGACACTGTCCAATGTTTGTGATGACGGCAATGTCAGGTTTAGCAATTTTGCTTAGGCGATGCATTTCACCAAAATCACTGATTCCCATTTCCAATACTGCCACCTGGTGATGTTGTCTGAGACTCAAAACAGTTAAGGGAAGTCCTACTTCATTATTAAAATTACCCTGGGTTTTCAGCACCTGAAACTCTTGTTCTAAAACGGAAGCAATAAATTCTTTGGTACTGGTCTTTCCAACGCTCCCTGTAATTCCAACCACCTTAATCTGAAGTTGTTTTCGATAAAATTCTGCCAAGTCTTTCAAAGCCTGAAAACTATTATTCACAAGTATCATGGGCCCTTCTATCACAGCTGGCAATTGTTCACAAATAACTGCCAACGCTTTTTTCTCCAACACCTGATGAATAAAATCATGCCCATCAACACGTTCACCCTTTGTTGCAATAAACACGCCACCCGGATGAATAGATCTGGAATCAAGTACCACCTGAGTAGCTTCCACTTCTTCCAGTTCCCTATTTAGATTTTCAGGATAATATAAGGTTCCACCACAGGCTTTTGTTATATTGCTTAAGGTCATATGCTTCATTGTCATCGTACTTACCGTCTGAATTTGTTCCATAATTTCTCCTACTGATATTTTTTTAAGGAAATGTTTAAAATCCATTCACAAAGATCTGGAAACTCTACACCGATTGCCTGCGCTTCCTGAGGCAGTAAGGAAGTTGGTGTCATTCCAGGGAGGGTATTCGCTTCCAGACAATAAATCTCCTTTTCATTTCTGAGTAGGAAATCCATACGTGCATAGGTTTTTAAACGTAGGGTAGAAAATACCTCTTCTGCTATTCTTTGCATTTCTTTTGTAACTTCTTCCGGCAGATTTGCGGGACAGGTTTCAAGTGCACTTCCTGCCTGATATTTGTTTTTATAATCATAAAAGCCTTCCAAAGGTGCAATTTCAATAATTGGAAGAGCCTTTCCTTCCATAACTCCAACGGAGAACTCTCTGCCTTTGATATATTCTTCCACAATAACTTCATCATCAAAAGTAAATGCTTCCTTCATGGCTTTTTCATAGGATTTTTCATCTTCAACCATATAAACGCCAACACTGGAGCCACCACAGCAAACCTTCACTACCAAAGGATATTGCATAGAATGTGCTATAGGATCCTGTTTCTTTTTTGTGATGCCTTTTGGCATGGGAATATTATGAAATGCAAATAATTCCTTGGTAAGTCCCTTGTCCATGGATAATGCACTGCTTACATAATCAGTTCCCGTGTAACGGATGTTTAATAAGTCAAATGCTGCCTGTAGCTTTCCATTTTCTCCATTTTCTCCATGTAAGGCTACAAAAACCATATCTGCCATCCGACAAAGTTCAATCACACCAGGTCCAAAAAATCCTGTTTCTGGATTCGTTCTTAACTTTTTAATCTGCTCCAGGTCTGGATTCGAAATTCCAACATTACCGATATCTTTACTCCAGTCACAGTCTCTTAGAAAAAGTTCTTCACTTGCACTTTCCTCCAAGCCAAGATAAACATCCAACATCATTGCCTGATGTCCCTTTTTTTTCAATGCATGATAAATCATTCTTCCGGAACTTAAGGATACATCACGCTCTGTACTAACTCCACCTGCAAGTACTACTATTTTCATTGTTTAACTCCTATCTGTCATTGTTCTTTCTAACTTTTTAAATTATTGATTTGCTAAAATTCCACTTAAAAGAAGCAAAAACTTTGCATTTCTTACAAGTGAAGCATCTATCATTTTTTCTTCTGATTGAAATTCATACCCATATCCCTCTACATAGGAAGCTGCTTCCATGTTACATCCTGACAAGTAGTGAAGATATCCCTCTAGTAACATGGTGTATTCATGATTGGTAATAATTGAAGTTCCAATGGATATGTACACAGAAGAACTTAAAATTCCATCCAGATCTGTACCAAAAAGATAACTGACTCCCAAAGGATTTAGTCTACAACTTTTTGATACCTGAGCAGTTTGATCCATCATACGCTCCATTTGTTCATTACATATCTGAAAATTAACTTTATATTTTGTATCCAAATAGGTCAAGGTAGCAAAATATCGAATCGAACCTCCATCATCCATTTGTCCATATTTATCAAAATAATTCAATACTGTAGTGCGATATTTTGACAACCCGATGCTGCGATATAACTCGGCCGCACTATAAAAATAAAGAGTTTCTAACTCTATATCATCCAAAAAATTCTTTGGATCAATCTCAGCATATGCCCTTTCCGCTTCGGTTAAGCAGATGGATGCTATTGTTTTGTCAAAGTCTTTATAAGCATACGCAAATTTACTTAAAATTGCAATCCTCCAAAGCTCCTCTTCCACGCTAAGTCCTGATAAGGTTAACAAGCCTTGTGTCTGACCCTGTAATTCATCCAGAATATCTGGAATCTGATTCTTACTAACGACTGTCCCAGTTTCATCGGTAAATACAGTTGGGTAAAGTTCATAGGCTAATAAAAGATAATTCATAGTCTCCATAAATTCCTTGCTGATTTTCTTATGATATCGCTTCTGATACAGACTTTGACTCACTTTAGGAAACAAATCATCATACCTATTCTCTTCAATTTTGAAGGGATACGATTCCCCAAGGCCATCCATTTGAATATAATAAATTCCTTCTTCATTTAGAAAAGTGAAGGAACCTGTGGCATAGGACTCCCCTGTACTTTTGTCAAATACAGACTCCCCTGCTCGTCCTTCAAACACAACTATATGAGTTCTTCTGTCTAGTACATAAAAGGTTTTTGTTGAAAGTTCTCCCTTAAAAAGAACCTTTTTTTCACTGTCTTTTAAATAGCCCGTCTGATTTACTAACACATTGGGCACCAATACTGGAACCTCATAATTTATTTGAAATGCTTGTTCCGCAATCTGAATTTCTTTGACTTCACCTGTATGTTCCTGATTTGTGTCAAAAAAAGAGCAGCCAGTAAGGAGGCAGGCAAGAATTATGATTGCTGCTTTATATATTTTATTCAATGCTCATAATCCTCCTTTTCTTTTTTTACACATGGAATATTATACTCTAAAACAGATAAAGTGCAAAGAAAAACACAGGCAATTTGGAATATTTCCAGTTACCTGTGTCATCAATTTATGCTCGATTGTAGTTAATTAAGCAACCATCTAAAATGATTTGTCTTTCTTCGTTGGTTAATTCCGCAAGAGAAAGAGAAAATTCAATTAATGTGTTATGTTTTACTGCAAAGGCTTTCATCTCATTCCAGCTCTCTTCAACTGCTTTTCGAATATTCGGAATAAAAATATAATCCAAGTTTTCAAAAGGAAGTTTTCCATCCTGAATTAAAAATGGTAGCATTCCCCAGTTAATCAGATTGGAACGATAGCGTTTTGTAGCATATTCTACTGCGATATTTGCCCAACCACCAAGAACCTTTTGGCAACTTGCTGCCTGTTCTCTAGCCGAACCATCTCCTGGCTTTTTAGCAAATATGGTTGAACCTATTCCTGTGTTATCAAATGTAATTTCGGGATAAGCCGTCTGAATCGTTGAAAATACAGTTGCTATTTCAGGAAGTATCTCCAAAGGATTATTTCCTTCTTCTCTTGCACGCTCACACGCAGCAACTTCCTTAGCTCTACCAACATATAAGGGATCTTTTCTCGAAAGTGTAAACTCTGCTAATCCCAGTGGATTGGAACGGTAAGAAGATGTTTCGCCAGAAGGAATGAGTTCATCCGTGGTAGTTACCGGATCATGTATTTCAGAAACTACTTTTAACACCATATGCTCTGTTAATTCACACATCGCTGGCCAGTCTTTGATGTTTGGTCCAAACTGAACTTCTACGCTGTTGTCCGCCACTCCCTTAGAATCAAATACACGGTTTTCGTAAATTGTTGCATCATAATGATAGGAATAATTTCGGTAGCTTCCTTCAAAGTCTTCTGCTGAAGTAAGATATCCCTTATTTGCTGCAGTTGCCGCAATACTTCTGGCATCCATCAACGCAACAGATGATATCTGTCCATTCTGTAGTTTCGAACCTTCTCTATTTGGGAAATTTCTGGTTGTATGGCGAATACTAAATGCATTATTCGCTGGAGTATCACCTGCTCCAAAGCAAGGTCCACAAAATGCCGTTTTCATAACAGCACCAGTTGCCAACAAATCAGCTGCACAGCCATTTTTAAGTAGTTCCATATAAATAGGGGTAGACGCAGGATACACACTCAAGCTAAATTCATCTGCACCAATAAAGGAACCTCTTAAAATATCTGCTGCTGCGGTAATGTTTTCAAATCCACCACCTGCACAACCAGCGATAATACCCTGTTCTACATACAATTTTCCATTTCTGATTTTATCCATCAAAGAATAATCTACTGCATGATCCAGACTAACAAGAGCTTTCTTTTCCACTTCTGATAAAATGTCTTTTAAGTTCTGATTCACTTCATCTATGGTATAGACATTACTTGGATGAAATGGCATAGCAATCATAGGTTTGATTTCTGATAAATCAACTTCGATTACCGAATCATAGTAAGCAATCTGTCCTGGTTGTAATGCTGTATATTCTTCTTTTCTTCCATGTATTTCATAAAATTTTTGAATTTCTTCATCGGTTTGCCAGATGGAGGAAAGACAGGTGGTTTCCGTTGTCATAACGTCGATTCCAATTCTGAAATCAGCAGATAAGGTTTCAACTCCAGGTCCAACAAATTCCATGACTTTATTTTTCACAAAGCCATTGGCAAAGACTGCACCAATGATTGCAAGGGCCACATCCTGAGGTCCAACTCCACGTTTTGGTTCTCCTGTCATATAAACTGCCACGATCGAAGGCATATTGATATCATAGGTCTGGTTTAATAACTGTTTCACAAGTTCTGGTCCGCCTTCACCCATAGCCATGGTCCCTAGGGCACCATAACGAGTATGAGAATCGGAACCCAAAATCATACGGCCACAGCCAGCAAGCATTTCTCTTGCATATTGATGAATCACTGCCTGATGAGGAGGCACATAAACTCCACCATATTTCTTTGCACAGGTTAAACCATACATATGATCATCTTCATTGATGGTTCCACCAACTGCACAAAGGGAATTGTGACAGTTTGTCAAAACATAAGGAACTGGGAATTTTTCAAGTCCTGATGCTCTTGCCGTCTGAATAATTCCAACAAAGGTAATATCATGAGATGTTAATTTATCAAATTTAATCTTTAACTTATCCATGTTGTTCGATGTATTATGAGCTTCCAGAATGGAATAAGCGATGGTATTTTTAAGGGCTTCTTCCCTACTAATACTGACCCCTGTCTGTTGTTTCATAATTGCAGCTGCATCCTGGTCATCAGAAATTAATGTTTTCTGATTGATCAGATAAGCTCCAGATTTTTGTAATTGAATCATATCATTTCTCCTTTAATCTTTCATTCATGACGAAAAAATGCCACAAAAGTAAGTATAATAGAAAAAAAACTGCTCTGCAACCTAAACTTTAACTTTGCACAGTGTTAAAATCAGTTTTCAGGCAGTTTTTTCATTATTCTTCGATTTTTACTTGATCTAATTGCCAAATTTCATCCACATACTCCTGAATGGTTCTATCTGAGGAAAACTTTCCACAGGAAGCCGTATTTAAAATCGCACATTTTGCCCAAGCTGCTTCGTTCTCATAAAAGGTTCCAATTTTCTGCTGTGACTGCGCATATGCCTTGAAATCTTTTAAAATAAAATAGGTGTCCGCTCTCTGGCTATTTAAGGTATTTAAGAGAGAATTATACAGGGGTCGGAATAATTCAGGATTTTCCGGTTCATAGTATCCATTGATTAACTGAGTCAGTACTCTGCGTACATCTCCATCATTATTAAAAATATCCATGGGATTGTAACCACCATTTTGCTCAAAATTGATGACTTCTTCCGCTGTAAGTCCAAATATAAACATATTCTCAGCGCCGACTTCTTCCACCATTTCCACATTTGCTCCATCCATGGTTCCTATGGTAAGTGCCCCATTGGCCATAAACTTCATATTACTGGTTCCGCTGGCTTCCTTGCTGGCTGTAGAAATCTGCTCTGAAACATCTGCTGCCGCAAAAATTAATTCCGCATTGGAAACTCGATAATTTTCAATGAATACAACTTTGATTTTTCCTTTGATAGATGTATCCCGATTAATTACTTTTGCTACTGAATTAATCAGTTTAATGGTCAGTTTTGCATTCATATAACCAGCTGCTGCCTTCGCACCAAAGATAAAGGTTCTTGGGTGAAAGTCCATGTCTGGGTGATCTTTTAACTGATTATACAGATGCATAATATGAAGAATATTCATCAATTGACGTTTGTACTCATGAAGACGCTTTACCTGCACATCAAAAATGGACCTTGGATTGATATCGATGCCATTGTGTTCCTTGATATATTTCGCCAGACGAACTTTATTCTTATATTTTATGTTCATAAATTCCTGCTGAGATTTTTCATCCTCTGCATAAACTTTCAAACGGTTCATATGTGATAAATTGGTTATCCAATCATCTCCTATATGATCTGTAATCCAATCAGCCAGAAGGGGATTCCCATGGAGTACAAATCTTCTTTGCGTGATTCCATTGGTTTTGTTATTGAATTTATGAGGCATCATTTCATAAAAATCTCGTAATTCCTGCTGCTTTAAAATCTCTGTATGCAGGCGTGCTACTCCATTTACTGAAAATCCAGCTACAATTGCCAAATGAGCCATTTTCACCTGTCCGTCATAAATGATTGCCATCTTACGTATCTTCACCTGATCACCAGGATAACGCTCTTCGATCTGTGCAACAAAACGGCGGTTGATTTCTTCTACAATCTGATAAACTCTAGGTAAAAGTCTTGAGAAAAGTTCAATGGGCCATTTTTCAAGAGCCTCCGACATAATCGTATGATTGGTGTAGGCACAAGTCTTTGTGGTTACCTCCCAGGCTTCTTCCCAACTTAAAAAGTAATCATCCATTAAAATACGCATCAACTCTGCAACAGCTACCGTTGGATGGGTATCATTTAACTGAAACACTACTTTTTCATAAAAGAAACGAACATCATAGTGTTTTCTCATATATTTCTCCACCGCTTCCTGTATGGATGCTGAGATAAAGAAATACTGTTGTTTTAATCGAAGTTCTTTTCCTGCAAAATGATTATCATTAGGATAGAGCACTTCAACGATATTTCGTGCCAAATTCTCCTGTTCAACGGCTTTCATATAGTCGCCTTTATCAAAAGAATCCAGTTTAAATACTTCCATAGGCTGAGCATCCCAGATACGCAGGGTATTAACGATGCCATTTCCATAGCCAATGATTGGAATATCATATGGAATCGCATTTACTGCCTGGTAGTTTTCCTGAGTAAAAACACCTCTTCCATTCTCGTCTGTATGAAACCCAACATGACCTCCAAATTTAACTACTTTGGTATATTCTGGTCTGCGAAGTTCAAAGGGATTGCCATCCTCTAGCCAGTTATCAGGAACCTCTACCTGATATCCATCTTTAATTTCCTGTTTGAACATTCCATAACGATAGCGAATACCACAACCATAAGATGCATATCCTAAGGTTGCAAGGGAATCTAAAAAGCAGGCAGCAAGTCTTCCAAGTCCACCATTTCCAAGAGCTGCATCTGGCTCCTCATCTTCAATAGCATTCAGATCCAGTCCTAACTCCTCAAGCACTTCCTGTACCTGATGGTATACGCTTAAATTCAGGATATTATTTCCAAGAGCTCTTCCCATTAAGAATTCCATCGAAAAATAATATACCATCTTGGGATCTTCTTCTTCATATTTTTGCTGAGTTTCCAGCCAGTTATCCACAATAATATCTTTCACTGCATAAGAAACTGCCTGAAAAATCTGTTGCGGTGTGGCTTCATTTAAGGGTTTTCTGTATAGAGTTTTTAATATATATAAAACGCTGGTTTTAAACATGTCTTTGTCAAATTCAGTAATAACGTTTTCTTTTTTTAACATACATACCTCCTGCTGTTTATAGTTTCTGTTCCTATTATAGCTTATGAAATCATAAATTGGAAATAAAAAATACACCACGGCAGTAGTTCTGCCGCAGTGCAAAAAAATTAAACTTTTTCAACTGAAATGGTTACGGTTTCTCCATTGATATTCCATTCCTTTGCTTCCTTAAATTCTTTGTTGGAAGCAAACTCATCCGCTAACACTTTTTCACAAATTACAGTCTGATTTTTTTCAAACAAAGCTGCAATTTTTTCATTGTTTAATAAGCCTACCCGGATATGGTCCATCACTTCGAAGTTGGCATCTTTTCTCATGGTCTGAATTTTACTAATCAGCTCATTTACAAGACCTTCTTCAATTAATTCTTCTGTTAGATTTGCATCCAGAACAACCGTGATTTTCTGATTTGCATCGGTTACATAACCTTCCTTTTGAATCATGGTGATCAATAAATCTTCTTCTGTCAAAGATACCTGTTCTTCTGCTACAAAGAAGGTCAGACTTCCTTTTTCTTTTAGTTCATCCATAGCAGTATTGCCATCTAAGGAGCCCAAATGTTTCTGAATTCCACCTAACTGTTTTCCATATTTTGGTCCCACTGTTTTTAACTGTGGTTTAAAGGTGTAGGAGGTAAAGTCACGTACATCATCCGTAAACATAACCTGTTTTACATTTAATTCTTCTTTGATTATGTCTACATAGAAGGTTCCCAGTTCTTTTGCTGCCTTTACGTACATGGTACCGATAGGCTGACGATTTTTTATGTTAGCTGTGTTTCTACAAGCACGTCCCATTACCACAATATCAAGCACTTCTTCCATATCAAGTTCTAACTGTTTGTTCACAAAGAAGGAATCTGCAGTTGGGTAATTACATAAATGTATGCTTTCCTCAGCACTTGGATCAATGCTACGAACCAGATTCTGATAAATCTCTTCTGCCATAAATGGAATCATAGGCGCTGCAACTTTTGCAACGGTTACAAGGGCTGTATACAAAGTCATGTACGCATTGATTTTATCCTGCTCCATTCCTTTTGCCCAAAAACGTTCTCTGCCTCTACGCACATACCAGTTACTCAGTTCATCCACAAAAGCATCCAGAGCTCTTGCTGATTCTGGAATTTTATAATGTTCTAAATTATCATCAACCTGAGCAATTAAGGTATTTAATTTGGATAAGAGCCATTTGTCCATAACTGGTAACTTATCGTAGTCCAAGGTATATTTCGTTGCATCAAACCGGTCAATATTTGCATACAACACAAAGAATGCGTAGGTATTCCAAAGTGTACCCATGAACTTTCTTTGACCTTCCTGAACAGCTTTTCCATGGAAGCGATTTGGAAGCCAAGGTGCTGAATTAATATAGAAATACCAGCGGATTGCATCTGCTCCGTAGGTTTCTAAGGCATCAAAAGGATCCACTGCATTTCCTTTGGATTTGGACATTTTCTGTCCGTTTTCATCCTGTACATGGCCCAAAACAATAACATTTTCATAAGGCGCTTTGTTAAATAATAAGGTAGAGATCGCAAGTAAGGAGTAGAACCACCCTCTGGTCTGATCCACTGCTTCTGAAATAAATTTTGCTGGGAACTGCGCTTCAAATAAGTCCTTATTTTCAAATGGATAATGATGTTGTGCAAAAGGCATGGCTCCTGAATCAAACCAACAGTCGATTACTTCAGGAACACGTTTCATTTCACCACCGCACTCTGTACACTTCAAAGTTATTTCATCAATGTATGGGCGGTGCAATTCTACCGTTTTTGCTGCTTCATTTCCACTCATCTGGAATAATTCTTCACGACTTCCAATCGCGTGTTGATGTCCACAACTACATTCCCAAACATTTAGTGGAGTTCCCCAGTAGCGATTACGGCTGATACCCCAGTCCTGAATATTTTCCAGCCAATCTCCAAAGCGACCTTTTCCAATGGATTCAGGTATCCAGTTGATGGTGTTGTTGTTGCGAATTAAATCTTCTTTCACTGCGGTCATTTTGATAAACCAGGATTCTCTTGCATAGTAAATCAATGGGGTATCACATCTCCAACAGTGTGGATAGCTATGTTCAAATTTTGGTGCATCATATAACAGACCATTCATTTCCAGATCTTTTAAAATCATGGGATCAGCATCTTTACAGAATACGCCTTCATAAGAAGTCTCTCCTGTTAATTCACCTTTTCCATTTACTAATTGAACAAAAGGTAAATCATAGATACGTCCAACTTTCGCATCATCTTCACCAAAGGCAGGTGCGATATGAACCACCCCTGTACCATCTGATAAGGTTACATAGGTATCACAGGTTACATAAAATGCTTTTTTGTTCTGTTTTTCACAGATATCTGTGGCAAAATGAAACAGAGGTTCATATTCCTTGTATTCCAATTGTCTTCCGGTATAGGTTTCTAATATGGTATAAGCTTTCGTTTCTGTTTCATCATTTTTTAATTTTCCAAGAACAGAGTCCAAAAGCGCTTCTGCCATGTAATAAGTAAATCCATCTGCTGCCTGTACTTTTGCATAGGTTTCTTCTGGATTTACACAGAGAGCCACATTGGAAGGAAGTGTCCAAGGAGTAGTTGTCCATGCAAGAATATAAGCATCTTCACCTTTAACCTTAAAGCGTGCCACTGCAGAATGTTCTTTCACATCTTTATATCCCTGTGCCACTTCATGGCTGGATAAAGGAGTTCCACAACGAGGGCAATATGGTACGATTTTAAATCCTTTATAAAGAAGGTCTTTTTCCCAAATTGATTTTAGGGCCCACCATTCAGATTCGATATAGTTATCATGGTAGGTTACATAAGGATCATCCATATCAGCCCAAAATCCAACGGTCTGTGAAAAGTCTTCCCACATTCCTTTGTATTTCCATACACTTTCCTTACATTTCACAATAAAAGGGTCTAAACCATAGGCTTCAATTCCTTCTTTTCCATCCAGACCTAATTCTTTTTCAATTTCCAATTCCACAGGAAGACCATGGGTATCCCAGCCAGCTTTTCTTGGAACCATATAACCCTTCATGGTTCTATAGCGAGGAATCATGTCTTTAATTACTCTGGTTAGCACGTGTCCAATATGTGGTTTTCCATTGGCTGTTGGAGGACCATCGTAAAAGGTATAGGTTTCACCTTCTTTTCGACTATCCATGCTTTTTTCGAAAATCTGATTGTCTCTCCAGAATTTTTCGGTTGCTTTTTCACGTTCTACAAAATTAAGATTTGTGGATACTTTTTCGTACATGTTCTGCTTCCTCTCTTTTCTTAAAAAAAATACCCCGTCCTTATGTAAAAGGACGAGGTTCAAGTCTCGTTATACCACCATTTACAACATACTCCGCCAAGGCTTTTATATGTGCTCCCGATAACGGTGGAAATCCGTCAGAACTTACTGATTCGTTCAGTTCTGCAACTTGAAAGTGATATTCCAAAATCTACGACTTGTATCCGACTTTCACCCTCTCGGACTCGCTTTGACTTTTGTATGATTTTGTACTGTCTTTCGCAATGTTTTTTACTGTATTTCTATGGAGAACATTATAAAACCATTTTTTTGTTTTTGTCAACCTTAGGTTTTCATTTATCCCTGTTCTTACCTTTATTTTACAAGGTTTTGACGTAGCTTTTCATTGATTTCTTTTCCCAGTTAACGTATGATAATGGTAACGCTGTTATTTGATACGGCAACATATGGAGGGAACTGATCAGATGGATTCTATGAAACAAACTACAGAAACAAGTGTCAGTAAAAAATTAACCAAACAGGAGAAAAGCTGGATTCTGTACGATGTTGCAAACTCTGCTTTTATTCTGATCATTACAGCAACCATTCCCATTTACTTTGCACAGTTAACCTCGGCTGCTGGAATTTCCGAGTCAAGAAATACCACTCTTTGGGGAACAACAACTGCCATCGCCATTTTTATATTAGCAATTCTATCCCCTATTCTTGGTGCATTAGCCGACTATGAACATATGAAGAAAAAAATCTTCACCTTTTTCTTAGGTATGGGTATCACTGGTGGAATTTTATTTATTATTGCACCAAACTGGATTACATTCTTAATCTTCTTCATCATTGCACGTATTGGATATAGTGCCTGTAACATCTTTTATGATTCCATGTTAGTGGACGTTACCACCAATGAACGAATGGATGTACTTTCTTCCTTTGGATATGCGTTTGGTTATATTGGAAGCTGTATTCCTTTTATTTTAGGTATTTTATTAATACTCTTTGCTCCTATCAGCCATGGAGAAGGAATGAATGACCGTGTTATTGAAATGAAACTTTCCTTTGTTATCACAATGGTTTGGTGGATTGTCATGAGTATTCCACTCTTAAAAAATGTAAAACAAAACTATTTCCTTCCATCTCAGAAAGGAATTGTGAAACATAGCTTTATTCGTCTCGGAAAAACTTTTGTAACGATTAAAAAGGATAAAAAGTTACTATACTTTATCATTGGCTATTTCTTCTATATTGACGGTGTTTATACCATCATCTCTATGGCAACCACTTATGGCGGCGAAGTAGGGATTGATAGCATCGCGATGATCCTTGCTTTACTACTAACTCAATTTGTAGCCTTTCCTTTTGCAATTTTAAGTGGTAAACTATCCTCAAAGTTTGGTACAATGAAAATGATTAAATTTTATATCATTATGTATGCTGGTATCTGTATTTATGGATATGGACTGGATACAGAAATGGAATTCTGGATTCTTGCTGTTGCGGTTGGTATGTGTCAGGGTGGTATACAGGCTCTATCCCGTTCACAGTTTGGAAAATTAGTTCCCAAAAATGAATCCAGTGAATATTTCGGATTTTTTGATATCTTTGGAAAATTTGCAGATTTCTTCGGTCCACTTTTATTAGCAATTACTGCATTTTTCTTCCATAGTTCAAAATACGGTGTTCTTTCCCTTGTTATTTTATTTATTATCGGATTCTTCTTTTTAATCAAATCAGAAAAATATGAAAGTAAAGAAAAGGCAGTCTAAATTTAAACTGCCTGGAGGCAATTTAAATGGATAGACAAAACCTTACTCTTCTCACAGATTTATATGAACTTACTATGATGCAGGGGTATTTCAAACACAAAGATCAAAATGAAACCGTTATTTTTGATGCGTTTTTTCGCAACAATCCTATGGATAGTGGATACTCCGTATTTGCAGGCTTAGACCAGGTTATCAACTATATTATGAATCTCCGTTTTGAAGAAGAAGATCTTGCTTATTTAAGAAGTTTACACATGTTTGACGACGATTTTCTGGATTATTTAAAAGATTTTAAATTCTCAGGCGATATTTATGCACTCCCTGAGGGAAGTGTGATGTTTCCAAGAGAACCAATGATTAAAGTTATCGCTCCCATTATGGAAGCTCAGTTAATAGAAACTGCCATTCTGACCATCGTCAATCATCAAAGTTTAATCGCAACAAAAGCAAGTCGTGTCTGCTATGCTGCCAAAGGCGATGGTATTATGGAGTTTGGTTTACGCAGGGCACAAGGCCCAGATGCTGGTATCTATGGTGCCAGAGCCGCCATGATTGGTGGCTGTGTTGGAACCAGTAATGTACTCGCTGGTCAACTATTTGATGTTCCCGTAAAAGGTACCCATGCCCATAGTTGGATTATGAGTTTTCAGGATGAATATACCGCCTTCAAAACCTATGCCAAAATGTACCCTTCTGCCTGTATCTTATTAGTCGACACCTATGACACCTTAAAAAGCGGTGTACCCAATGCAATTAAAGTTTTTCAGGAAATGAAAGAAGAAGGTATCCCACTTTCCTTTTATGGGATTCGCCTCGATAGCGGAGATCTTGCCTACCTTTCCAAAAAGGCAAGAAAAATGTTGGACGACGCAGGTTTTTCAGACGCTGTTATTTCTGCCTCCAATGATTTAGATGAATATTTAATTGAAAGTTTAAAAGCCCAGGGTGCGACGATTACCTCTTGGGGCGTTGGTACAAACCTGATTACTTCCAAAGATTGCCCCGCCTTCGGTGGTGTTTACAAACTTGCTGCAGTAAAAGATCAAGATGGTACCTTTATCCCTAAAATGAAATTATCCGAGAACTCCGAAAAGGTAACCAATCCCTGCAACAAAACCATCTATCGAATTTACAATAAGGAAAATCAAAAAATTAGGGCAGATCTAATTTGCCTTGTTGGCGAAACTTTTCACGAAGAAGATGACCTGATTTTATTTGATCCATTAGAACCTTGGAAAAAAACGCGCTTAAAAGGTGGCTCCTATCAGTTGCGTGAAATGCTGATGCCGGTCTTTATAAACGGAGCATGTTGCTATACTTCTCCTTCCGTTATGGAAATTCGAGAGTATTGCCAGAAGGAATTGTCTACACTTTGGGAGGAAACCAGACGTCTTGTGAATCCACAAACTGTGTATGTAGATTTATCTAGAAAACTGTATGATATTAAGATTAATTTGCTTGGGCATATCAATCAGCCTGAGGAAAACTGATGTTATTTTTTGAAAAAAAGTCGTTGCGAATAGCGTGGTGCTATAAATCCAACAGAGACACGTTCTCACTCGGTTGCCACTCATAGTGGTACGTAAGGACGTGACAGAGGAAAACCTCTGCCACATCCTAAGTACCAATGGTGGCAAACGGTCTCTTTTTGGATTCATAGACTCACGCTATTTTGTTAGAGTTTTTTGGAAGAAAAAGTAATTCATCAGATAAACAATTTAAGATATTTTCCAAACATCAATGTAACTGTAAATCTATAAACATTCCTGGTTCTAATGAAACGCAGGTTTGCTTTGACAAAGTGGCGTATAAACTCACCCTTTTCTTATACACTTCCAGTCAATAAATACTTCAGATTTTCTAAGAATCACAAGTGTTTGAGATAATTTAAATCTGATGATTTTATGAAAATTCTTTAAACATTGTGACATAGGATAAAACTTAAGTTTTTATTGTCAAAGCAGGCTATAACTTAGGGTGAGTTTCTCAAATTCACAAGGAGACCTTTTGTCTCCGTTGAATTGATAAACTCACCCTGTTTCCTTGCCT
>CANRGO010000052.1 GCA_947630125.1 uncultured Lachnospiraceae bacterium
CTGTTGTGGCGATCCCATAACATGTTGTTCCTTTGATTTCTAAGATATCAAAACCAACTCTGGTTACTTTTTTTACGATATCATCCAGGTTCACATCCGAAAACTCTGGATTATCTTCCAGAATATCTAATATTTTTTTCCCACCCACTGTTACCAAAGACCAAGGACACATCTGACTATCTCCATGTTCTCCCATGGTATAGGCCTGAACACTTCTTGGATCAACATGAAATAAACCTCCAACAAAATGTTTTAATCTGGCAGAGTCCATCGCTGTTCCTGTTCCTATTACCTGATTCTTTGGTAAACCAGAAAGTTTATACACATAGTGTGCAATAATATCAACCGGATTACTTACCACGATAAAATGACCCTGAAATCCACTTTTCATAATAGGTTCCACTATAGATTTTGCAATATTTGCAGATAATTCCAAGGTATCCAATCTGGACTGCCCAGCTTTTGGAGGTGCGCCAGCAGTTATTACAACGATATCTGCATCTGCACAATCCGTATAATCACCCTCTGTCACTTTTACATTTCGATTTAAATATTCCCTGTGTAATCAAGCTGAATGCTGTAGAAGAACCCACAAGTCCTGCTCCTACTACTACGATTTTATTTCTGTTAATCGTCATGTTAAATCTTACCTTTCAATATTATTTCTCAATTTACCTCTAATTTAATCACCCAGCTAAGAGCTTCCACATAAATCTCCATAAAGGACTCTTTTGGGAGTAAAATATTTTTATCATAAGTGTCTAAATATTCCCAATCTCCCTGTTCAAAATGTAGGATATAATTTAAGGCTTTTCCCATATCATTGTCTCTATAAAGAAGTGCCTTTGTAATTTGTTCCGTTAAAGCCATATCCGGCAGAATCTCCGATAAAGGTTTCCCAAGCAATACATCAATGGAGGAAAATAGCCCTGTCATAAAGTACTCCAGATGTTGATTTTTTAAGCCACTTCGTTGAGCCATAATTTCAAGCATTTTCGCACGTATGAGACTTAGCTTAATTAATTCCTTATTTTCAATACGTTGAATATCTTTTAGCATCATAAGATAAATCCATTTTCGTATTTCCGTTGTTCCAAGTCTCACCAAAGCGGTTTTTATAGAATGTATCGGATTCATACTACCAAAAAAGATCGAATTTGCCATACGGAGCAGTTTATAAGATAGACCCACATCAATCTCTATAATTTCTGTAATCTTCTGATAATTTGGTTCCTCATTTTGCAGTTCATGTATGATACGTATCAGATTTCCATTGATGCTGGCAATATCTTTTTCCTTCATCATAACAGGCTTGCTGAAGAAATACCCTTGAAAATAATCATAGCCCATTTCCATTGCTTCCTGAAAATCTTCTCTTGTTTCTACCTTTTCAGCTAAAAATTTAACCTTTTTTCCATATTTTCTTAGAAGCATTCTTTGTTCCTGTTTATCAATCACAGGATACTCTACTTTAATGATTCCAACTTCCTGAATAAGGGAATCATAGGATTCATGAAATACAAAATCATCTAAGGCAAGCAAATATCCTTCTTCTTTTAACTTTCTGCACTTCATTAAAAGCTGTTCTGAATTATTAACTCGTTCTAATATTTCTACAACCAATAAATCTTTTGGTAATAGTAGAGGAATTTCTTTTACTAAAAGGTCCTCAGAGAAATTAATAAAGGCTTTTGTGTTATCCGTTAATTCACGAAAGCGAAAAGAAAAAAGGGCATGATTAATCAGTTCTGCTGTGGCCTGATTATCATCGGTTCCTTCATAAAAGTTGTTCATACTTTTTCGATATAATAATTCGTAACCAAATACATTTAATTTACGATCAAAAATGGGTTGTCTTGCAACAAATACATCCATACGAATCTCCTTCATCATTTTGTCATATTTGGTCTTGCATGATGTAAGTAATCGAATGAGTATGACCAGAGAAGTGTTACCTGAATAATATCTTTATTATACTATATTTGTCTCTTAAGCAGTACTAATTTTTTATAAAATAATCCATGCAAACATCTGAAAAACGCTTGATAATTCTTAGTACTTCTTGTATAATTGATTTAAATGTAAACGCTTACATTATTTTGCAAATATTAAATTGGAGGAAGCTTATGAAAGCCTTTCTGGATGAAGATTTTCTACTGTCTAATGAGACAGCAAAGTTATTATTTCACAAGTACGCAAACAAACAACCCATTATAGATTATCATTGTCACATCAATCCTCAGGAAATCGCGGAAGATAGAACCTTTGAAAATATAACACAGGTTTGGTTGGGTGGAGATCACTATAAATGGAGACTCATGCGTTCCTGTGGCATTGATGAAGCATATATCACCGGTTCTGCCAGTGACAAAGAAAAATTTTTTAAATTCGCAGAATGTTTAAGCACTGCTATTGGAAATCCTCTTTACCATTGGAGTCATTTGGAATTACAACGTTATTTCGGATTTCACGGTTATCTAACAAAGGAGAATGCAGAAGAAGTATGGGATCTTTGTAACAAGAAATTACAGGATGTTTCCATGAGTGTACGTGGAATGATTGCTCAATCGAATGTTACACACATTTGTACCACCGATGACCCTATTGACTCCCTGATTTGGCATAAGAACATAGCAGAAGATAGTACTTTTTCTTGTAAAGTACTTCCAGCTTTTCGACCTGATAAAGCAATGAATGTAGAAAAAAACACATTTTCAACTTATATTCAATCTTTATCTGATGTAAGCGGTATCAAAATCCAAGACTTTTCAGATTTAAAAGCAGCACTTACCAATCGTTTAGAATATTTTGCATCTATGGGTTGCACAGTTTCCGATCATGCATTAGAATATGTAATATATGTTCCTTCTACAGATGAAGAAATTGATGAGATTTTGAAAAAGGGATTACGTAATCTTCCGATTACAAGAGAAGAAGAATTAAAATACAAGACTGCTTTTATGATTTTTGTTGGTAGAGAATATCATCGTCTTAACTGGGTAATGCAACTTCATTATGGTTGCAAACGTGATAACAACCAGTTTATGTTTGATCAGATGGGCGCTGATACCGGCTTTGACTGCATTAACAACTATGCACCTTCTGCACAGTTAGCCGATTTTCTCAATGCATTAGTATCAACCAATGAATTACCAAAAACCATACTATATAGCTTAAATCCCAACGACAACGAAGCCATTGGTACCATCCTTGGATGTTTCCAGGATTCCAGTGTGAAGGGTAAAATACAACACGGTAGTGCTTGGTGGTTTAATGATACCAAAACAGGAATGATTGCCCAGCTTACCAGTCTTGCAAACCTTGGAAATCTTGCAGGTTTTGTAGGAATGTTAACAGACTCCAGAAGCTTTTTATCTTACACCAGACATGAATATTTCCGTAGAATTTTATGTAATCTCCTTGGTACCTGGGTTGAAAACGGGGAATATCCTTTCGATGAGAAACTCTTACAAAAGATTGTAGAAGACATTTCCTACAACAACACGCTCCACTATTTTCGGTTTTAAGAAACTGCACAATCCCCCGATTGGTAATTTCTTTTTTCAATACGCCTCAACAGAAAAGTCTTCCGAGTAATCGGAAGACTTTTCGCTTTGCTTATTTTTATCTTTGAACTCTACCTGATGCATCACCACCAGCTAATTTTTGAACTTCTTCTACAGATACCTGGTTAAAATCTCCTTCAATAGAATGTTTTAAACAGCTTGCCGCTACTGCAAATTCAATGGTTTTTTGTGAATCAAATTGTTCCAAGGATGCGTAAATTAAGCCAGCACCAAAGGAATCTCCTCCTCCAACACGGTCAACAATGTGCATTGGATAGGTTTTAGAGAAATAATAATCAGTTCCATCAAATAACATGGCTGCCCAGTTGTTATCATTTGCTGAAATAGAAGAGCGAAGTGTAATCGCTACTTTTTTGAAGCCAAATCGATCTGCCAATTGTTTTGCTACATCTTTATATCCTTCGTGATGAACCTGTCCACTGGTTACATCGGTGCTTGCAGCCTTGATACCAAATACATCTCCAGCATCTTCTTCGTTAGCAATACAAACATCCACATATTCACACAGTGTAGCCATTACCTGACCAGCTTTTTCCTTAGACCACAGTTTGTTACGATAGTTCAAATCACAGCTTATTGGTATATTTTTCTCTTTTGCCACTTTACAGGCTTGTAAGCAAATATCTGCAACTTCATCATTAAGAGCTGGTGTAATTCCAGTAAAGTGAAACCAGTCAGCACCTTCAAAAATTTCATCCCAGTTAAAGTCTTCTTTTTTTGCCTGGGCAATGGAAGAATTTGCTCGGTCATAGATCACTTTACTTGGTCTCTGACTGGCACCCTTTTCCAAATAGTAGATACCAACACGCTCTCCACCGCGAACTATATGTTTGGTTTCTACTCCAAATTTACGTAAAGAATTTACTGCTGACTGTCCAATTTCATGTTTTGGAAGTTTGGATACAAAGGAAGCCTCATAACCAAAGTTTGAGAGTGACACTGCAACATTTGCCTCTCCACCTCCGAATGTAGCACCAAAACTTTCAGCCTGGACAAAACGGTAGTATCCTTCTGGAGCCAGACGTAACATAATTTCACCAAATGTAATAACCTTTTTACTCATATCGATTCCATCCTTTTCTTATTTCTGTAACAAATGAACGGCAAATCCGCCAACTTCACCTTCTAAATAAATCGCAACCAAATCACCTTTGGCATTATATTTTGCCGTATCTTTTTGAAAACGAGCACCTTGTTTTTCCATATGATAGACAGCACGTTCTATATAATTCGTTCCTATCGCAATATGTCCATGATTTCCAAGGTATGGAGCCTTCATTAGTTCGATTCCAGTACCAGCAAAAATAGAACTTGCGCCTGTCTTTTTTGCAAATCCAAAGAGATTCTCAAAAGTATCTGCTGCCTGATCTGCTTCTTCTTCGCTGTTTTGATTGATTCCGATATGTTTTAATTCAAATCCTAACATCCCTTGCACTGCTTCTCTGGTTAAGGTTGCTATCTTGTCAAATTCTCCAGCTTCTACTAGTTCAGGTTTTACCATCCAACTTCCACCACAGGCAATAATTTTCTTAAAATCTAAATAGGATATTAAGTTTTTTGCATGAATTCCACCTGTTGGCATAAATTTCATGTTCCCATAGGGAGCAGACATGGCTTTGATCATTTCCAAACCACCACTTGCTTCTGCAGGGAAGAATTTAACCACGGAAAGGCCAAGTTCGATTGCCTGTTCCACATCACTTGGATTGGAACAGCCAGGTGTAATGGGGATATTTCTGTCTACACAATATTTTACAATCTTTGGATTCAGTCCTGGACTAACTATAAATTTTGCTCCGCTTTCCACTGCCTGATCTACCTGTTCCGTAGTTAGCACGGTTCCTGCTCCTACAAGCATTTGTGGAAATGCATCTGCCATAATCTGAATTGCTTCTTTTGCACAGGCTGTACGAAAGGTTACCTCTGCACAATTGATTCCGCCTTCCATTAAAGCTCTTGCCAAAGGAAGTGCATCTTTCACATCATTGATGGCAATAACGGGAACTATCCCAATTTTTGATATTTCTTCTAATACTTGATTCATCGACTTAACCATGCCTTTCTATTCTTTATGGTTGCTTTCCAATATAGGCTAAAATTCCACCATCTACGTATAAAATATGTCCATTTACAAAATCGGATGCATCCGATGCCAAAAATACTGCAGGTCCTTGTAAATCAGCAGGTTCGCCCCAACGTTGAGCAGGAGTTTTTGCTAAAATAAACTGATCAAAAGGATGTTTGCTTCCATCTGCCTGTACTTCTCTAAGAGGAGCCGTCTGAGGAGTTGCAATATAGCCTGGACCTAAGCCATTACATTGGATGTTAAATTCGCCATATTCCGAGCAAATATTTTTTGTTAGCATTTTAAGTCCGCCTTTTGCAGCTGCATATGCAGATACCGTTTCACGACCTAATTCACTCATCATAGAACAGATGTTGATGATTTTTCCATGACCTTTTTTAATCATAGATGGAATAACAGCTTTTGCTACGATAAAAGGAGCATTCAAATCCACATCGATTACCTGACGGAAGTCAGCTGCAGACATTTCATGCATAGGAAGTCGTTTGATAATTCCTGCATTATTCACCAGAATATCAATCACACCAACTTCTGCTTCAATTTTTTGAACCATTTCCTGAACCTGTTCTTCATTTGTTACATCACACACATAACCATAGGCTTTGATACCAAGAGCTGCATAAGCCTCGATTCCTTTGTCTACCAATTCCTGTTTGATATCATTAAAAACAACGGTTGCACCAGCTTCCGCATAAGATTCTGCAATGGAAAATCCGATTCCATAAGATGCTCCTGTTACCAGGGCAATTTTGCCTTCTAGCGAAAAATTTTTCATAATATTACTCATGATTCCTCCCATCTGTATGCCTTTGCATACCATCCATTTTGCTCTTTATTTAAGTTCCTGATTGGATACATGATCCATATCTGTAAATTCCTGATTTTCTCCGACCATACCCCAAATAAAGGTGTAAGCTCTGGACCCGCTTCCTGCATGGATTGACCAACTTGGAGAAATAACAGCCTGTTGATTTCTCATCACAAGGTGTCTGGTTTCCTGAGGTTCCCCCATGTAATGCATAACGAAATCATTTTCTTTCATATCAAAATACAGGTAAACTTCCATTCTTCGATCATGGGTATGGCAGGACATGGTGTTCCATACACTTCCAGGTTTTAACTGGGTCATTCCCATTACAAGCTGACAACTTTCTACCTGACCTGGTAAAATGTATTTGCAGATAACTCTGTGATTGGACTCTTCCAGACTTCCCAACTCTACCTTGTTTTCATCTTTTACTATGATTACATTATCTGAGCCTTCTCCTTCTGGTTTAATTAAAACGGTAGGATAAGCTTTGTGAGCAGGTGCACTATTTAAGTAAAATTTTGCTGGATTTTCTGGGTTTTCACTTGCGAATACTACTTCTTTAGTGCCCATTCCCAGGTACATGCCCTCTTTATAATCTACCTTATAATCTACTCCATCTACTGTTATGGTACCTGCTCCACCAATATTAATAACTCCTAATTCTCTTCGTTCCAGAAAATACTTTGCTCTAAGTTCTTCACCCGCAGTTAGTTTGATTGGGGAAAGTGGAACCACGGAGCCAATAATAATACGATCAATATGGCTATATAAAAGTTTCGTCTCTCCTACTTTGAATAAATCATCTACTAAAAATTCCTCCCGTAAACGATCCGTTGTGTAGTGTTTTACATCTTTTGGTGATGCTGCTGTTCTAAGTTCCATTCTTTACTCCTATCCGCATATTTTCTATGCTTTTTTATAAAGTTACGCCCTTTTTAAAGATTGCCATATCATGAAATCCAGCTTCTTCTGATTTCACTTTTTCACCAGAAGCTACCCGCAGAACATATTCAAATAGTTCCTCTGAAACTTCTTTGATACTTTTATCTTCAATTACACTTCCTGCATTAAAGTCGATCCAGTTTCCTTTTTTTGCATAAAGTGCAGAATTACTGGATATTTTCACCGTTGGTACCGGACAGGCAAAAGGAGTTCCTCGTCCTGTGGTGAATAATACAATTTGCGCACCCGATGCTGCAAGGGCTGTGGCTGCAACTAAATCATTGCCGGGAGCACTTAAAAGATTTAAACCCTTAACCTGTATGGGTTCTCCATAGGCTAATACTCCTTTAATTGGAGCGCTTCCTGATTTTTGTGTACAACCTAAGGATTTGTCTTCCAGAGTTGAAATTCCACCCTGTTTATTCCCTGGGGATGGATTTTCATAAATTGAGAGATTATAACTTTGAAAATATTCTTTAAAGTCATTGATCAAACTTACGGTTTTATGGAACAGTTCTTCTGTTTCACAGCGATTCATTAACAGTGTTTCTGCTCCAAACATTTCAGGAACTTCCGTCAGCATGGTACTTCCACCTTGTGAAATCAGTATATCAGAAAACTCACCTACAATGCTATTGGCTGTAATTCCAGATAAACCGTCACTACCTCCACATTTCATCCCAATAATTAAGTGAGAACTGCTTACCGCTACTCTCTTCATAGGTTTTACATAGGCAGCTAACTCTTCCAGATATGTTCTTGCTGCTTCCATTTCGTCTTCTACTTCCTGGGCAACCAGAAATTTAACTCGATCCGGATTATATTCTCCAATATATTTCTTTAGTTCACTTACATTACTGTTCTCACAGCCAAGACCAAGTACCAAAACCCCACCAGCATTTGGATGGTTAATTAAATCCGCTAAAATTGTACGGGTATTTTCCTGATCATCACCCATTTGAGAACAACCATAGGGATGAGGAAAGGCCACAATATCTTCCAAACCTTCCGCAATTAAATCCTTAGCTGCCTTTTCTATTGCAGTTGCCACATTATTCATACAGCCAACGGTAGGGATAATCCAAATTTCATTCCGAACTCCCACTTTGCCATTTTCACGTTCATATCCTAGGAAAAGACGTTCTTCACGAGGTTCTAATTCTGGAATCTGCTTCTCATACTCATAGCTTAAAATATCATTTAATGTAGTCTTAATATTATGTGTATGAACCCAGGTTCCTTTTCCAATAAATTCTTTGGCAGTTCCAATGGGGAAACCATACTTTATGATTGCTTCATTTTCTTCTAAGCTTCGAAGAGCAAATTTATGCCCCTGCATAATGTCTTCTAGTAATATAATCTCCGCCTCATCGATTACTACTTTCGTACCTTTACTCAATGGTTTTAAGGCTACTGCCACTGTATCTCTCTCATTTATTCTTATATATTCCTGCATAACGTCACCTTTCTTTCTCTCAGTATTTAAGAAAAAGTTCTCTCAATTGCAGTTCTCATGCCATGTTCGCGAATCATTGTAAGATCTTTTGAAACCTGTTCACACAATCCCTCTATCTCAGAAAGATTCATGCCATGAAAAGTCTCCATAGCTAAATATGCTTTTGTTAGATCTTCTGCACTGCTTCCAGTATGATCTCTAAAAAATTCTAATACATCCTTATCATCTTTAATTTCATAGGATTCACCGTTTCTACTTCCAATCAAGATCCCCTGTTCCAAGGTAGCGCTATCGTAAAAAGCTAATAGGGAAGCAATGGAAAAGGTCAAATGTTTTGGTAATTTATGTTCCTTCTCTACATATCCAAGGAAACTTGGAAGGCAACGAGCTCTCCATTTGGATACACTGTTTAAGGAAATCGCAAGCAATGAATGTTTGATAAAAGGATTGTTAAACCGATCAATGACAGCACTGGCAAAGGCTTCCAAATCTTCCTTTGGCAAACTAAGTGTTGGAATCACTTCTTCATAAATGGTATCTAACATAAATTTAGAAATCAATTCATCATTCATGCTTTCTGCAACAAAATCATTTCCTGCAAGATAGGAAGCAAGTACAAAGGAGGTGTGTGCCCCATTTAAAATACGAACTTTACGTTGTTTATAAGGTTTTTGATTGTCAGTAAATACCACTGGCATTCCAGCTGCTGGCAGCGGAAATTCTTTGCTGATATCTTTACTACTTTCAATTACCCATAATGCAAAAGGTTCTCCTGTGTTTAACAGATTGTCCTGATATCCTAATTCAGACCAGATTTTTTCCACTTCATCTCTAGGATAGCCTGTAATAATTCGATCTACCAAGGTACTGGTGAACGCACACGCTTCATCCAGCCACTTAACAAATTCTTCTGGAAGCTCCCAAAGAGTGGCAAACTTCTTCACACATTTTTCCAGTTCTATTCCATTGTCATCAATTAATTCCACTGGAAGAATCACAAGTCCTTTATCCAAAGCACCTTTAAAGAAAGTGTAGCGTTCAAATAAAAATTTGGTAAGTTTTCCAGGATAAGATTTAGGAGGATTGTCACTCAATTTATCAGTTTCATCAAATACAATGCCAGCTTCTGTTGTATTACTGACAATAAAACGAAGGGTATCAAGTTCACTATAACTACGATATTTTTCATATTCCTCATAAGCATCTACTGCATCGGCAATACTGGTGATTACTCTGGTGATTACCTGTGGTTCTCCGTCTACTCTTCCTCTAAGCTGAAGTGTATATTGGCAATCCTGATCATGAAACATCTTTAAATTTCCAAAAGTGATTGGTTTTACAACTACAATATTTCCGTCAAAGACTCCTTTTTCATTGGCTACATCAATCATGTAGTCAACAAACCCTCTTAAAAAATTTCCTTCTCCAAATTGGAGAACTCGTATGGGACGCTCTTTTGCTTTTGTTATTTTTTTTGATAATAATTCCATGTAACTCCTATCTGCATGTAATTTCCATGCCCTTTTATAAAATGTAAGTGCTTACATAAATAATACTAATAATAAGGGATTAAGTCAATATTAAAAACTTACAAAAATAGAATAAATTAAAAATGAAAGCAATTACATTATTCTACTTGCATTTTCCACATTTCGTAGAATTCACCTTTTCTTTCCAGGAGTTCTTCAAAGGTTCCATATTCCGAACAGTGGCCATCACGGATCACCGCTATCTTGTCTGCGCTTCGAATGGTGGACAGCCGGTGTGCAACAATAAAAGTGGTTCTGTTTTTCACCAGATTATACAGTGCCTTCTGTATTTCTTTTTCCGAAATACTATCCAGTGCACTGGTGGCTTCATCTAATAATATAATTTTAGGATCTCGTATCAGTGCCCTTGCAATGGCAATTCTCTGTCTTTGCCCACCACTTAGCTTATTTCCATGCTCTCCAACCTTTGTCTGCAAGCCATCTGGCAAACTCTCAATTAATTCGAATAGATTTGCTGCACGCAAAGCTTCCTGCAATTTTTTCGAGGTAACATTGGGCATTCCATAAGTAATATTATCTTCTATGGTTCCAGAAAAAAGAATGGTGTTTTGTGGCACAACTGCAATATGTTTTCGGTAGGTTCTAAGATTTATGGTATTCATATCTCTGCCATCTAGGTATATGGTTCCATCCGTTGCTTTGTTGAAGCCAATCAACAGATTTAAAATGGTGGATTTTCCTGCACCACTTTCTCCAACCAAGGCTATGGTTTCTCCTTCGTTTACTGTCAGATTCAGGTTCTTTAACACCTGTTTATTTTCATCATAGGAAAAAGAAACCTGCTTAAATTCAAATTTTCCCTGTACCTTTTTCAAACGAATTTTGCCCTTGTTTTGCTCTACATCTTGTGCTAAAAGGATTTCACCCACAGACGTTACCGATTCAAACCCCTTTGCAATCACGGGAAAAAGTCCAATAAAACTGGTAATCTGGTTTACAATTGTTGTGAAATAGGACTGATAAAGCGCGATATCTCCGATGGTAATAAGACTCTTAATTGCAAGAAATCCGGTAAACCCTAAGCATAATACTTGAAAAATTTGAAATACTCCCCAGCCTACAGCTCCAAAATTGGCTTGCACAATATCCATCCGATAACCACTTTTTGCCACCTGGTTTAACTGAATTTCCATTTTATCAATTTCTTCATTTTCTAATGCATGAGCCCTGGTTACTGGAATTAATTCCACCATTTCCATTACTCTTGCAGAGGTTTCTTCCATTTCTTTACGAAAATCACGGTTGGTTCGCTTAATTTGAGTCCGGAATACAATCATGGTAACGGCTGCCACTGGTCCACATATCAGGAAAAATACCAACACAATTTTACTTCTGGCACCTGTAATTACCAATGCTACCAAAATATTTAAGGCGATTGTTAACATGTTTGTGAAAAGCTGGGTGGAAAGAGTTTCGATTGCCTCAACATCTCTCATTATTTTTGACTGCAATCTACCTGATTCAATGGTGTTATGAAAGGAAATAGAAAGTTGTTGCATCTTTCGAACCAAAGCTCCACGAAGCCCCGCTTCCATATAACGTATTGCTGTACTTCTAAATTTTACATAAAGATAATTTGCCGGAAAATTAAGCAGTATTAAGGCTGTTAATATAAAGATGTTTACTGCTATTTGTTCTACTCCATCTTCCGGCTTATTGCTTGCAATATTAATCACATTAGCAGTTACAATAGGCAAAACCCAAACACAAGCATGCTTTAAAATAAAAAACAATCCAGAAAGCAAAAACCTGTGATACTGTCCTTTATAAAGACCTAATAAAATTCGAAATGGCGAAGATCCATGATGTCCATAGGTCTCAATAAAGGCATCTACTGTCATGGTGAATTGATCAATTTTATCTTCTTGATGTTTTTTCATTCGCTCTTGCTTCCTTTATCCATAATTTGTTGTTGCAAGTTATCTAATAGTTTTTCTATTTGTTCCTGATGAAAACTATGAGGTCCAGAACAAACATCAAATATAACTGCCTGCGGTATGCCAAACATTTGGTATGAATTTCTTAAAATATTAACCTGCTCTTCAACATTTACAATTCCCCTTGGTCCGTTCAAATGATCTTCCAGACATGATTGAATTACAATAGGCCTTGGTGCAATCAAACAACCAACATCACCGCAGTCCAGACTTTCTAGCAAGCCAGGTATATAATTACAGTTACAATTTCCATTACGAATTAACAAAGAGTCTCCAAATCCGTAAAAATATCCCGACAAAAAGACTTGTTTGATACGGGAATCCAAAGCAGCTAAATACAGAGTCTGCATACCCCCACCTGAGAATCCAATACAGCCTAGGTTCTCTAAGTTAAATTCCTTGCGATTCTCCAAGTAATCTACCATACGCATTAAATCATGAACCTGCATCCCTGCCAATGTCTGCCCCATGGCGGTTGCCATATGGGATAACTGATAGCAGGAACACTCATAAAAAATTTTTTGATTTTCTTTTTGTTCAAGATTCTTTAATTCTGAAAAACCTTCCCTGCTTTCTCCAAATCCTCTTGCATCGGGGCAAAGAACCACATGACCTAACTTAGCCAGCTTTAAACCGTAATCGTACTGAAATTGTTGTATTTTTTCTTGAATTCCTGGTATTTCCAGAGCTCCTGCCACAGCATACTTTCCTCCGCCTAAATGACCGCAAGGTGCTATAAAACAGGCTTTTTCTTCTTTCGATTTATTTTGAGGTATTAGTAAAAAAGCAGATATTGTAACCCCTGGCTCTGTCTGAATTAAAATTTTTTCTCGCTTAATCTGACCTTCTAAAAAAACGGTTTCTACCACCTCTGCATTCAGAGGACAGCTTTCCAATTTGTGAAGTCCAAGCAACTTGTTTAGCAACTCTCTTGTCTCCAACTGCCATCCAAGGAAATCTGTTTTTGTAGTTCCTTGAAAACGAGCTTTTCTTCCATTTCTATCAAATTTAGAACGGATATTTGGATAGCTGCTGTAAATATTTAGTAAGTCCATCCGATATCCTCCTTCTTTATACTTCTTGAAAGAATACGCTTAAGGTTTCACCATAGGCAAATACACCAATGGTTGTTCCTGTAAAGCGTTTTCCCATAGCAACTCCCTCATCACTTAGATACGTAGCCTTTGGTATATAAAATACCTGCTCCATCTGTTTTGTTTCACTTTCTACAAATAGTCCATAGGAAAGTTGATCGCATTCAATACGAAACGTTATAAGATCTCCTGTCTTTAAAGCTTCACAGAAAGAAGTCTTATTCTCTAAAACGCTGGTATCAAGTCCAATGTGTTGTTTTAGTTCTAAGTAATAGTTTCCATTTTTTTGTCTTAAACCAAAGGTAAACCAAGAATTCTCATCATAATAAGCAATCATCCCACAACAATTCTCTTCGTTTAAATTTGGAATCTGCATTTTAAATTGATGATGTTCCTGAAACAAGGTCCTTCGTTTCACCAGAATATTCCTAGCTTCCATAGAATCATACTCTTCCTTGGAGCCTTTAATCCAAATTCCCTGATTTTTTAATAAAAATGCATCCTTGTCAGGTTCACGCACAGTCATAAATCCTTTTGTGTAGATCGTTTCTTGAATGGAAGGATGTTCCATGGAAACTGGCAGTGGATTTTTTTGAATTCCACTGGGACCTTTTAATCGATTCACCATAGGCCAGCCATCTGAAGTCCAAGTAATTGGATCTAGGGAAGTCTCTCTTCCAAGAACGCTGTACTCCTTATCCATTAATCTTCCGCAAAGGTATACCATGTACCAGTCTCCATTTTGAGTTGAAACCGCCTTACCATGTCCACAGCGCTGAATTGCAGCCTTTGTATTTTTCTGGGTCATAATTGGATTAAACGGACAAGGTTCATAAGGACCCATTAACGTTGTGGCTCTGGCTACAGTTACTTGATGTAGAATTCCAGTTCCGCCTTCT
Source organism: uncultured Lachnospiraceae bacterium (assembly GCA_947630125.1). Taxonomy (GTDB): domain Bacteria; phylum Bacillota; class Clostridia; order Lachnospirales; family Lachnospiraceae; genus CANRGO01. The sequence goes on from CANRGO010000052.1 coordinate 14,363, forward strand.
GCAAGGAATAAATAATAATATCCATCTTTCTTTAGTACATGTGGTCCTTCAGGAGCTCGTTTAAAATCTCCATAGTATAGAAGTGTTGCATCCCCTTTTCTTACAAATGTCTCAGGGTCCAATTCTAAAATTCTTGCTCCACGATTTAAAAGCATAAAGAGTCTTCCATCATCTTCCCAAAAAAGTGAAGGATCAATTCCATCTTCTTCTACAATCACAGGTTCTGAATATGGTCCTTCAGGTTGCTTACTTTTTACAATCATTTGTTCCCTGCAAGGTTCCTCTGTATCATTTTTACGATAGGTTGCCGTAATATAAAAGGTTTCGTTATGATAGGAAATGTCAGGTGCCCAATAACCTCTTCCACACTCCAGTTTGGAAAGTCTTGACCAGGCAGGGTCAACAATGGCATGTCCAATGATTTTCCAGTGAATCAAATCTTTCGAATGAGAGATTGGAATCGATGGAAAGTAAAGAAAAGTTGAATTTACCATATAATAATCCTCTCCCACTCTTACGATGGAAGGATCTGGATACATCCCACTACGAATGGGATTATGATACATCTGTTCGTACAAAACCTGCATTCTTTCTTCAAAGTACTTCTGTATCTGGGTTTTTTTAAGACTTACAGCCAAATCAAAGGGAGTTACCAAATGATAATCCGCCTGGCATGGATCCATTCCAACCCATTCTACCAGATAGCGAACAAGCTCCAGATTTCCGCCCTTTACGCCGTAATGAAGAATGGTTCTCTCCTCTTCATCGGTTTCGTTCATACTATCTTTCGAGTACTCAACCACCCATTTTACCTTTTCAAAGTCTCCATTTTCTGCTGCTAGAAACCCCTCTGGTAAAAGGCCTTTTTCAATGGTAACAAATTGAAAATCCGCATGTCCCCGGCCTTCCAATTCTCCAGCTAAAGAAAAGAGCCCTAGTTTAGCACCAACCCAGGTATCATCCACTGCGGTATACTCATGAATCATTCCAAATGGTTCTTCTCCATTTAACGAAAGCCATAATTTTACATTAGCCTGTCCCTTGTCTTCACTCACAATTACCTTAAAAAATACTGTTTGTGATTCATGAAACTCAGACGGAAGTTCAACCTGATTCAAGATTTCTTCTTCACGTATTTCGCCACTGCCTGTTGAAATCCCATATTCTAACAAATAGGTATCTTTCATTTTTTTGATATTTAGAAAACAGTACTGTCCCCCAAAAATTGTAATTCCTGCACGTTCTCCTTCTGCCAAAAAGTATGGATTGCATGATATGGTTCCACGAAAGCATGGACAAAGAAATTTCTGAGTAATAACATTTGCACTTCGATAAATGGTGGGGTTTAAGTCCCTAGCAGGATTTTTGCTATATAAACGAAGCTGTCCTGGTTTTTCTGTTAGAGAATAAAAATCATCACTGGAATTTCCAATCCATTGCCACATGAAATTTAACGTTGCATCCTGAAAATCATCCGACCCCTGAAGATAAAAGGGCTTACTCACATAGCCTGTATTTGGTTTTTGATATTTAATAACTGGTTTTCCACAGCCTGACTCGTCCTGTTCTACTCCAATAAGTGGCCAGCCATTTTCCCAGCGAACTGGTTGTATATGAGCAATTCGACCATATGCACCTTTATCCTGAAAATGTAAGAACCACTCTTCTTTACAGGGTGTATCAATTAGGGCACCCTGATGAGGGCCATTTATGATAGTATCCTTTTGCATCAATACGATTTTTTCTTCATAAGGTCCTTCTATCTGACTACTTCGAAGAACTGTCTGCCAGCCATGCTTAACGCCCCCTGCTGGAGCGAAAATATAGTAGTATCCATCTCTCTTATATACCTTGGGACCCTCAATGGTTACCTGTGTTAAAGTTCCATCAAATACAAAGCGATCTTCTCCTAATGCTGTTTTTCCATCCCAGGATAGCTCAAATATTCCCAGATAACTTTTAAATCCTATTCTACTTTTTGCATATCCATGTATTATATATGCTTTTCCGTCTTCATCCCAAAATGGACAAGGATCAATATAACCTTTACCAGGGAATACACAATGAGGTTCTGACCAGTCTCCCAATGGATTATCTGTAGTAACCACATAGATTCCATCATCTGGCATCCCATAATATATATAAAAAAGCCCTTCGTGATAACGAATAGCAGGGGCCCAGATTCCTTTGGAATGTGCGGGTATCTGATAATCAATCACATCCACTTGATTCCCGTTATTGTATGGATCTAATTGCTTTACTGCATAATTAACAAGTTCCCAATGTATTAAATCTTTAGACGTTAAAATTGGTAAGCCTGGTACATAATTAAAGCTGGAAGCTGTCATATAATAGGTTTCTTCAACACGGATCACATCCGGATCTGAATAATCTGCAAAAAGTATGGGATTTTGGAACATGCCGTTTCCCAAATCCGAATTCCATAACATCTGATTCATTGTATTCCTCCTGCCGGTGACTTGCTCACAGGCGTTTTTAAGTGTCTTTTAGAAAATATTATTACTCTTGTATACATAAAAGCTGCTGATAAATACCGCCTAATTTTTCAAGTTCTTCAGCTATTAAGGACCCAAACATCACTGCTCCTTCTGGTTTTAAATGGGTATTATCACGTAAGCCTTCTGGATAATAAGGATATCTCTTTTCTTCTAAGTGCATGAACCATTCCTTACTTCTTTCTGGTCCCACCTTCTCGATTAGTTGATGACTCAGTGTATTCAAATCAATAACTGGAACCTGTAATGTTTGCCCAAGTTCTATCATTGCCTCTGCATAAATTCTATGTGTTCCAATTTGTAGGTTGTTTTTATCATCAAAAATACGTCGTTCTACGGAAGTAATGAAAACTGGATATGCCTTTTTATTACGTGCGGCCTGAACCATTTTTTTCAAATTTTCCTGATAGTCTCCAAATGCTACTGTATAACGACTTTCGTCTTCTATTTTTTCATCATTATGTCCAAACTGAATAAACAAAAAATCTCCTTCTCTAATTTGATTATAGATGGGTGCCAGTCTGGATTCGTCTAAAAAACTTTTGGTACTGCGTCCATTTTCTCCATGATTTGATACTCTTACATCTTTCTTTAAAAAACGATGAAATTCCTGTCCAATTCCTGTTTGTGGATAACGACAGAAATTATTCTCCTTAACAGTAGAATCTCCTGCCCAATAAATAACTGTCATAGCAATATTCTCCTTCAACTTTTTCCTTATAACCGAATAGAGGAGTATGCCATCAGCATACTCCTGTCTCTTATTCTTTCACGGCTCCTACATTAACACCTTTTACAAAGTATTTCTGACAGAATGGGTAGATAATCATAAATGGTATGATGGCTACCATGATTGCTGCATTTTGCAATGTGTTTTCCGAAATGGAGTTGTTATTTGGTAAGTCAGATGAAAAGATCATGGCTCTTAGTTTCATCTGGAAGTTATAAAGATTTGTGTCCATAACATATAATTTAAAGGTAGTATAATCATTCCAGAAGGCAACGGCAAACATAAGACCAATGGATGCTAGGGCTGCTTTTGATAATGGTAATACGATTCTTACGAAAATACCCATAGGTGAGCAACCATCAATCTGGGCTGACTCAATTAAACTGCTGGGAATTCCTTCAAAAAAGTTTCTCATAAGAACTAAGTTATACACATTGATACTCATTGGCAGGATAACTGCCCACAAAGTATTTAGAACTCCAAGATTTTGTAAATTTAAATATACTGGAATCATACCTGCCTGGAAAATCAAGGTAAACAATAAAATATTTGCAAAGAAATTTCTTCCTGGCATATCAAACTGAACCAGTACATAAGCTCCCAAGGTTGATAAAATCAAACCTAGTGCGGTTCCTGCTACGGTAGTCAAAACGGATACCAAGAATGGTTTCACGATGGTTGGATACGTTAACACGGTTCGATAACCTTCCAAATCAAATTTTGCTGGCCATAATTTCATACCATAACCTGCTGATGCATCCAGGGAATCTACGATTACTTTCCATAATGGAACTAAAATAAAAGCAGAGATAATAATAAAGATCAAAATATTAATGATTGAGAATGCTTTATAACGCTCTTTGTCCATCATTGCTGTAAAAGGAAGGGTTGCAGCTGCCAAAACAATCCCAAGTAACATATACATGTTGGAAGTAACTGCAATTCCTGTTGGCTTTAATGCACTATTTGCAAGCAAAAATCCAAGAATGTATACGACTGCTGTTGCAATCCCAAGAATTCTTCTTGTTAAAAACTTCTTTTGCTTTATGTTTGTATAGAAGAATGCAATCATAAGTCCAAGAGAAATTACCATGAATAAAATTCCTACCAT
>CANRGO010000053.1 GCA_947630125.1 uncultured Lachnospiraceae bacterium
TTTATCAGGGATTTGAAGGCAGAGTATGTTTATCCTGGCTGGGATGAGGATTATCATTATCTTACAGAGGTTACTTTGAAGGATATTGAAATAGCATTTCAGAAAAATCCTGAAATTGAAGCTGTCGTAATTACTTCACCTTCTTATGAGGGTGTTGTATCTGACGTTCGTGGTATAGCGGATATAGCCCATAAGCATAATGCGATTTTGATTGTGGATGAAGCACATGGTGCCCATTTTGTTCTGGATGAGAATGTTTCAAGAATGAATAAGGAAACTAGGAATTTCATATTTGAAACAGCACTTTCTCAGGGAGCAGATATCGTGATAAATAGTTTACATAAGACTATGCCATCACTAACACAAACAGCAGTGTTACACTGCAATAGTAATAGAGTTGATCAGGAAAGACTAAAAAAGTTTTTGAGAATTTATCAAACAAGTAGTCCTTCCTATCTTTTGATGTCTTCCATAGAACAATGTATTTCCTATGTGGAAGAAAATGCTTTGAAGTTATGGGCTGGTTATAAAGCCAAATTGGAAGAATTTTATGCTTCCACTAAGGATTTATATAGATTACATGTTGTAAATGATTTTGAGTCGCTTAGTAATACTAAAAAAGGTAGAGATTTTGGAAAAATTATTATTTCTACAAAGAATTCCGCTATCAGCGGACAGACTTTATATGATATACTAAGGGAAAGATATCGTCTTCAATTAGAAATGGCTCAAGTTGATTATGTGCTTGCTTTAACATCGGTCATGGATAAAGAAGAAGGTTTCAGAAGACTTGCGGCTGCATTACTGGAAATTGATACACTGCTTCCAAAGTGGGTGGAGGAAGGTAGCATCACAGTAAAACGACAATGCAGCAACAATGTACTCAATCTAAATCTGTATTTCAAGCCAAAGCAAACAGTATTAACAATGGGTGAGGCAGATGGGTTAAAAAGAAAAACTATATTACTAGAGGATTCTGCAGGATTTATTTGTGCAGATGAGATTTCCATTTATCCACCTGGAATACCATTATTACTTCCGGGAGAACGATTGGATATGCAAATGGTAGATTTTTTAATCGAAGCAGTTTGTATGGGAATCACTGTTCATGGGCTTGGGGGCTACAGACAGTCTGAAATAACAATTATTTCAGAAGAAATCTAAAATAGTATTTTTAACAAGATGGAGAGAAAAATATGAGAAAAACAAAAATTATTTGTACCTTAGGTCCAGCAAGTGAATCAGAAGACAAAATTGTTGAATTAATGCAGGCAGGTATGAACGTAGCACGTTTCAACTTTTCACACGGAACCCACGAAGAACAAAAAGGGAAACATGACCGTTTACAAAACATGGCGAAAAAACATGGTTATCCTGTAGCTACTATGCTTGACACAAAAGGACCTGAAATCAGATTAAAGAATTTTGAAGGTGGAAAAGTTCAATTAGTAGAAGGCCAGAAATTTACTTTTACAACAGAAGATATTATGGGAACTTCTGAAAGAGCATCTATTACTTACAAAAACCTGAAAAATGATATTCAAGTAGGTGGAGCAATCTTAATCGATGATGGTTTAATCGGCCTTCGTATTGATGAAATTACAGAAACAGATATTATCTGTACTGTTTTAAATGGTGGACCTATTTCTAACCATAAAGGTGTTAATGTTCCTGGAGCAACTCTTTCTATGCCTTTTATTAGTGAAGCAGACTTAAGAGATATTACCTTTGGTGCAAAATCAGGTTTTGATTTTATTGCAGCATCTTTTACAAGAAACAGACAGGACGTAAAAGAAGTTCGTAAAATTTTAGAAGAGAATAATAGCAAAGCTAAAATCATTGCAAAAATTGAAAACATGCAGGGAATTCATAACTTAGATGAAATTATTGAAGAAGCAGATGGTGTTATGGTTGCACGTGGAGATATGGGTGTTGAAATACCAATGGAAGATGTACCTGTATTCCAAAAAGAAATTATTAAAAAAGCAGTGAATGCTGGTAAATTTGTAATCACAGCAACACAAATGTTAGATTCTATGATGAAAAATCCAAGACCTACCAGAGCAGAAATCACAGACGTTGCAAATGCAATTTATGATGGAACATCAGCAATCATGCTTTCTGGCGAAACTGCAAATGGTAAATATCCAGTAGAAGCAGTACAGACAATGGTACGTATTGCTGAAAGAACTGAAAAAGATATTGACTACGTTCAACGTCTTAAAAAACGTGATGTAACAGTAGCGAAAGATATCACAACAGCAATTTCTCATTCAACTTGTACAACAGCTATGGATTTAAATGCTGCAGCTATTATTACCGTTACCATGTCAGGATTTACAGCAGCGATGATTTCAAGATACAAACCAAACTGTCCAATTATTGGTTGTACAACCAATAAAAAAGTTTGCAGACAGCTGAATATGGAATGGGGCGTTTACCCAGTTCTTATGGAAGAAGAAGAAACAGAAGAAGCATTATTTTCAGAAGCGGTTGCTGCTGCTGAAAAAACAGGAATTATTAAAAAAGGTGATATCGTTGTTCTTACAGCAGGTATGCCTCTTGGAGTTTCTGGAAAAACAAACATGTTAAGAGTTATTGAAATCTAATTGGATATCCTTTTAGAACATTGAAGTATAAGGGGTTATGCTTACATGGGGGTACAAAAGAAGAAATATGTTATGGCTTTGGACCAGGGAACGACTAGCTCACGTTGTATTATTTTTAATCAACAAGGTGAAATTTGTTCTCTGGCACAAAGAGAATTTACACAAATATATCCAAAGGCAGGCTGGGTAGAACATGATCCTTTAGAGATATGGTCTTCCCAGTTAAGTGTTGCCATAGAAGCAATGGGAAAAGTTGGTGTGTTGGTGGATGAAATCTCTACCATAGGAATCACAAACCAAAGAGAGACAACCATTTGTTGGGATAAAAAAACAGGCAGACCTATCTACAATGCTATTGTATGGCAATGCAGAAGAACTGCCTCTATGATAGAGGATCTAAAAAAGCAGGGTTATGAGAAGATGATTCGAGAAAAAACGGGACTCATTCCAGATGCTTACTTTAGTGCGACTAAAATCAAATGGATTTTAGATCATGTTGAAGGAGCACGAGAGAGAGCAGAACAGGGTGATTTATTGTTTGGAACAGTAGATACCTGGCTGATCTGGAATTTAACAAAAGGAAAAACTTTTGTGACCGATTATTCTAACGCTTCCAGAACCATGCTTTTTGACATTCACAGACTTTGTTGGGATGAAGAATTGCTGGAGTTATTTCAAATTCCGAAGACGATGTTGCCGGAAGTGAAACCATCCAGTTATATATATGGATATAGTGAAGAAAGTATTATTGGTGGACAGATTCCAATAGGTGGTGCGGCAGGGGACCAGCAAGCTGCTTTATTTGGGCAGTGTTGTTTTGAACCAGGAGAAACCAAGAACACCTATGGAACAGGCTGTTTTCTCCTTATGAATACAGGGAACCAGCCAAAAATATCAGAAAATGGATTATTAACAACCATTGCGGCCAGTATTGAGGGTGAAGTTCAATATGCCTTGGAAGGCAGTGTTTTTGTGGCTGGAGCTGCAATTCAATGGCTGAGAGATGAGTTGGAAATTTTAAAGTCATCAAAAGACAGTGAGGAAATGGCAATTAAAGTTAAGGGAACTAATGGTGTATATGTAGTTCCTGCATTTACAGGTTTAGGAGCACCTTATTGGAATCCTTATGCCAGAGGAATGATTGTTGGATTAACCAGAGGTACTTCAAAAGAACATTTGGTAAGAGCAACACTGGAATCTTTAGCTTTTCAAACGTATGAAGTTTTACAAGCCATGGAAAAAGATTCTGGAATTCGATTAAAGGTTTTAAAAGTTGATGGTGGTGCCAGTGCCAACAATTTTTTACTACAATTTCAAGCGGATATCTTATCTGCAGAGGTAGTAAGGCCGATGTGTATAGAGACAACTGCACTTGGAGCTGCTTATCTTGCAGGTTTGGCAGTTGGATTTTATGAAAATAAAGAAACTATAAAAAAACAATGGCAAAAGTCCAGACTTTTTCAACCAGACATGTTATTATCCGAACAAGAAATGAAATTAAATGGATGGAAAAAAGCAGTTCGTTGTGCTTGTTTTTATGCAGATTTACAAGAAGAAAAATAAAAGTAAGGAAACATTCATGGGCAAAATATTTTATTTGATGGGGAAGAGTTCAACGGGTAAAGATACGATCTATCGTAATCTGATTCAGGATCAGCAACTTACGTTAAAGACAGTGGTTCCTTACACCACAAGACCTATTCGTGCTGGAGAAGTACACGGAGTGGAATACTATTTTACAGATGAAAGTGGTTTGCAGGATGCAAAAAATCAAGGGCTACTAATTGAAGAGCGTGCATATGATACTTGTCATGGGGTTTGGAAATATTTTACAGTGTATGATAAACATATGGATTTAGAGCACTTTCATTACATGATGATAGGAACTCTAGAATCCTATTTGAAAACCAGAGATTATTTTGGTCAGGAAACAATCATACCTATTTTGATTGATTTAGATGATGGTGAGCGCTTACAGAGAGCTTTAAATCGTGAAAAGAAGCAATTTCATCCTAAGTATCAGGAGCTTTGTAGAAGGTTCCTTGCGGATGCAGAAGATTTCTCGGACCAAAAAATAGAGGATGCAAAGATTAGTCATCGTTTTTACAATGAAAATTTAGAAGACTGTCTGAAAGAAATCAAGGAATATATAAAGAATCATATGTAAGAAAAGGGGGATTCGATGGATATTAAAGTAAATCAAATACAGACGCCCCAACCGATAGAAGCGCAAAAGCAAGTGCAGCAAACAGATAGTAATTTTAAATTTATGCTGGCCAGTCATATAACAGAAGCAGATTTGCAGGTACGCTTAAATACTCTTATGGAAGAAATAACCATGCAGGGAAATAAATTGTCAAAACGCATGGATGTAAGAGATATGAAAAAGTACCGTAGTTTAATAAAAGAATTTATGAATGAAATTATAAATCGTTCTCATGAATTTTCTAGAGAGAATTTTTTGGATCGAAAAGGTCGACACCGCGTCTATGGTATCATCAAACTTGTAAATGAAACCCTTGATCAGTTGGCGATGGAACTGGTAAAGGATGAAAAAGATCACATTGCCATACTTAGTAAGATTGGCGAAATCAAAGGACTTTTAATGGATATTTTCACCTAACGAATTGCTATAAAAAGATAAGAGGATAAAACAATGCCAGGATTTCAGGATATTATTGGACAAGATCAAATAAAAGAGCATTTGCAGAATGCGATAAAATTACAAAAAGTCTCACATGCCTATATCTTACATGGAGAAAGAGCAAGTGGAAAAGAATTTATTGCAACCGTATTTTCCATGGCTCTCAACTGTGAGTCAAAAGAAGAAAAACCTTGTCTAACATGTCATTCCTGTAAACAGGCAATGACTTTGAATCAACCAGATATCATCCGCATAACACATGAAAAGCCTGCAAGTATTGGTGTTGATGATATAAGAAGTCAGATTAATGGAGATATGGGCATCAAACCATATTCCAGCCCATATAAAATATACATCATTCAGGAAGCAGAAAAAATGACTGTGCAAGCACAGAATGCACTCTTAAAGACATTGGAGGAACCTCCTGCTTACGGTGTCATTTTATTATTGGTTAACAATATAAATTCCTTATTGCCAACGATTTTAAGCCGCTGTGTTGTACTGGATATGAAGCCAGTAAAAGATAGTCTGGTTATGAAATATTTAATGGAAGAGATGCAGATACCCGATTATAAAGCAAAAGTTTGTACGGCTTTTGCAAGGGGAAATATTGGAAAAGCAAAAGCACTGGCTTCCAGTGATGAATTTGATCACATAAGGGAAGAAGCAGTAAATCTGTTGAAATATGTAACAGACATGGAAATTAGCGATATTGTATTTGCAATTAAAAAAATTCAAGAATATAAATTTGATATTAGTGATTATTTGGATATCCTTGCAGTTTGGTATCGAGATGTTTTATTGTTTAAAGCCACAAATGATGTGAATCACTTGATTTTTAAAGAGGAAATACAGTATATTAGAAAAGTAGCAGACAGATGCACCTATGAAGGTATTGAAGTAATTATACAGGCTTTGCAGAAAGCAAAAAATAGACTGCAGGCCAATGTAAACTTTGATTTAACCATGGAATTATTACTGGTAACAATCAAAGAAGATGGAGGTTTATAGATGATTAAAGTTATCGGAGTACGTTTTAGAACAGCTGGAAAGATTTATTTTTTTGATCCGGTAAATTTTACAATAGAAAAAGGTGACAGCGTTATTGTAGAAACAGCAAGAGGAGTGGAATTTGGAGTTGTAGTCGGAGCACCAAGAATGGTTGAAGATGATAAAGTGATTCAGCCCTTGAAACCAGTTCTTCGTGTAGCAACTCAAAAGGACAAAGATCAGGAAGTTGCAAACAAAGCAAGAGAAAAAGAAGCTTTTCAAGTATGTCTTGAGAAGATTAAAAAACATCAATTAGAAATGAAGCTGATTGATGCAGAATATACATTTGATAATAATAAGGTTCTATTTTATTTTACAGCCGATGGAAGAATCGATTTTCGTGAATTAGTAAAAGATCTGGCAGCAGTATTTAAAACCAGAATAGAACTAAGACAAATTGGTGTACGAGATGAAACTAAAATTGTTGGAGGTATCGGTATTTGTGGAAGACCCTTATGCTGCAATACCCATTTATCAGAGTTTGTTCCTGTATCCATTAAAATGGCAAAAGAGCAAAACCTTTCACTAAATCCAACAAAAATTTCAGGTGTTTGTGGAAGATTGATGTGTTGTTTGAAACATGAAGAAGAAACCTATGAAGATTTGAATCGTAATTTACCAAGTATTGGGGATTATGTAACTACGGAAAATGGATTAAAAGGTGAAGTAAAAAGTGTAAATGTCTTAAGACAACTTGTGAAAATTATCGTTGAAGTGAATGACGAAAAGCAAATACAAGAATTTAAAGTAGAACAATTACGGTTTAAAAGAAAACATAAAAATAAGAAGATTGAGTTAACAGATGCAGAACTTCGAGAACTTGAGAAATTAGAAAAATTGGAGGCAAAGTCTAAGTTAGATGACAATTAATCTGAAGGAACAAGAAAGAATCGATGATTTGCAAAGAAACGGATACCGTATTATTCAGCATCCTGATAAGTTTTGTTTTGGTATGGATGCTGTTCTTTTATCTGGATTTTGTCGAATCAAAGAAGGAGATAAGGTTTTAGATCTTGGTACTGGAACTGGCATTATTCCGATTTTACTTGAAGCAAAAACCAAGGCAAACCACATAACCGGGCTGGAAATTCAAGAAGAAAGTGCTGATATGGCTACTCGCAGTGTGTTGCTCAATCAGTTAGAAGATAAAATTACCATAAAAACAGGTGATATCAAAGAAGCTGGTGTGATATTTCAAGCAGCTTCTTTTGATGCGATTACCTGTAATCCCCCTTATATGATAGGAAATCACGGGATTAAAAACCCTGATGCACCGAAAGCAATTGCAAGACATGAAATATTATGTACCTTAGAAGATGTGATTAGCCAGGCAGCCTATCTATTAAAACCAGGCGGGAATTTTTTTTTGGTCCATAGACCCTTTCGACTTGTAGAAATATTTTCAACACTTACAAAATATAAGTTGGAACCAAAAAGAATGCAAATGGTTCACCCTTACCTGAATCAAGAACCAAATATGGTATTGATTGAGGCAAAAAGGGGAGCAAAATCTAGAATCACGATAGAAAAACCAATCATTGTATATGAAAAACCAGGAGTATACACCCCAGAAATATATGATGTATATGGATATTAAGTTAGGAGCACTATGGCAGGACAATTATATTTATGCGCCACACCCATTGGCAATCTGGGTGACATTACAGAACGGGTGCTTCAAACACTACAGGAAGTAGATTTGATTGCTGCAGAAGATACCAGAAACAGTATTAAGATAATGAATCATTTTCAAATAAAAACACCTATGACCAGTTATCATGAATATAATAAGATTGAAAAGGCACATTCTCTCATAGATAAAATGAAACAAGGATTAAATATCGCCTTGATTACAGATGCGGGAACCCCAGGAATATCAGATCCGGGAGAAGAACTGGTTAAATTATGTTATGAAGAAGGTGTTGTAGTTACCTCGTTACCAGGAGCAGCAGCATGTATAACTGCCCTTACGCTTTCTGGTTTATCTACCAGACGGTTTTGTTTTGAGGGATTTTTACCTTCCGATAAAAAAGAAAAGCGTGAAATTTTGGAGGATTTAAAAGAAGAATCCAGAACCATTATTTTATATGAAGCACCTCACCACTTAAAGCGAACACTCTTAGAATTGTATCAGACGTTAGGAAATAGAAACATCACGCTCTGCAGAGAATTAACCAAAAAGTTTGAAACCATACTTCCAACAACCTTGGAAGATGCTTTGAAAAAGTATGAAGTTGAGAACCCGAGAGGGGAATATGTATTAGTTTTGGAGGGCAAAAGCCTTGCAGATAGAAAAAAAGAAAAGATGGAAGCTTGGCAGGAAATGTCGATCCCTGATCACATGGATTATTTTGTAAAACAGGGTATTGATAAGAAAGAAGCAATGAAAATGGTAGCAAAAGATAGAGGAATTACAAAGAGAGATGTATATCAAATTCTTTTGAATCAGTAAGTTCTTATCTTTAAAAACTGTTGACAAAAGGTATAGAGGATAATATACTTTGATTGTCAAACTATCCACGAGAAAAAGGAGACTAGGATTATGTTAGAAAAAGTTAAAGAGATTATTCAGGAACAGTTAAATTTAGACGGAGTTGAAATTACAGAGGACTCATCTTTTAAAGATGATTTAGGAGCTGATTCTTTAGATTTATTTGAATTGGTTATGGCATTTGAAGAAGAATATGGAATTGAAATTCCATCTGAAGATCTGGAACGAATAACCACAGTTGGCGCTGTTATTGAGTATATTAAAAGCAAAGGCGTAGAAGCATAAGGGAAAAAAGAATATGAAAACAAGAGTTACGGAGTTATTGAACATTGAGTACCCAATTATTCAGGGAGGTATGGCCTGGGTTGCTGAGTATCATCTGGCAGCAGCAGTTTCAGAAGCTGGTGGATTAGGTCTCATTGGAGCAGCATCCGCACCTCCTGAAATTGTTCGTGAACAAATTAGAAAAGCAAAAGAATTAACCAAAAAACCATTTGGTGTAAATGTAATGCTGTTGAATCCGAATGCAGACGAAGTGGCAAAAGTGATTGTTGAAGAGGGAATTAAAGTGGTAACCACTGGTGCTGGAAATCCTGGTAAGTACATGGAAATGTGGAAAGCTGCTGGAGTGAAAGTAATCCCTGTGGTAGCCAGTGTTGCATTGGCAAAAATGATGGAGCGAGCTGGTGCGGACGCAGTGATTGCAGAAGGCACAGAGTCTGGTGGACACATTGGAGCAGCCACAACCATGACCTTGGTTCCTCAAGTTGTAGATGCAGTGAGTATTCCTGTTATTGCAGCCGGCGGCATCGGTGATGGTAGAGGATTTGCAGCTGCAATGATGCTTGGTGCAGAGGCAGTTCAGATAGGAACACGTTTTGTTGTTGCCAATGAGTCAATCGTGCACGATAATTATAAACAGAAAATTATCAAAGCTAAGGATATTGATTCAGAGGTTACAGGTCTTAGCACGGGACATCCCATTCGTCAGATTCGTAACAAGATGACAAGAGAATACTTACAGAAGGAAAAAGACGGAGCACCTTTCGAGGAACTGGAACTTTTGACTTTGGGATCTCTTCGAAAAGCGGTTATGGAAGGTGATGTGATCAATGGTACGCTTATGGCTGGTCAGATTGCGGGTCTAATTAGTAAAGAACAATCCTGTAAAGAAATCATACAGGAAATCATGGAGCAGGCGGTTGAGCTGTTACAGTATCAACAACAAAGTAATGGATAAGCATATTTGGGGGCAGTTACTGCCTCCTTCTTATCAGATAATTACTTTGAATATCAAATATTTTGAAAAGGTCGAATAATAATGAAAAAGTTGGCATTTATTTTTCCAGGGCAGGGTGCCCAATACATAGGAATGGGAAAAGAATTTTATGAGCAGTTTCCAACTGCAAAAAAAATCTATGAAAAAGCAGCAACAGTTTCCGGCCTGGATGTGAAGGCCCTCTGTTTTGAAGAAAATGAACAACTAAATATTACAGAGTACACCCAGATTGCTATGGTAGCAACAGAGGTAGCAATTTTAAGAGTTTTACAAGAAAAGGGTATTAAAGCTAGTGTAACAGCAGGTTTAAGTCTTGGAGAATATGCAGCGTTGGTAGCAACGGGTGCACTTTGTGAAGAAGATTGTTTTTCGCTGGTGAGAAAAAGAGGCATTTTTATGCAGCAAGCTTATCCAGTAGGTGGAGCTATGGTTGCAGTATTAGGGCTTACTACTGATATAATTGAAGAAGTTTGTGCAAAAACAGATGGAATTGTTCAGATTGCAAATTATAATTGTCCTGGGCAAACTGTAATAACCGGTGAACTGAAAGCATGTGAAAAAGCAGTTGAAACATTGTCAGAACTTGGAGCTAAACGTTGTATCTTTTTAAAAGTGAGCGGTCCTTTTCATTCTCCATTGCTAAAAGAAGCAGGGGATAAGTTGTATCAGGAATTACAGTCCGTTACAATTGAGAATTTTCAGATTCCTTATGTATCAAATGTTACAGCAAACTATGTGAATGAAAAAGATCAGGTGAAAGAACTTCTTACGAAACAGGTTTCTTCCGCGGTTCGCTTTCAGCAATCCATAGAGCGTATGATTGCTGATGGAATTACTACCTTTGTGGAAATTGGACCTGGAAATACCTTAAGTGGTTTCCTGAAAAAGATAAATCCACAAATAAAAGTTTTGCGTGTGGAAAAGGTGGCAGATTTAGATGCCTTCATGGATTACTACCACACAGCATTATAAGAGAAAGGAAGAAGAACATGTTGGAAGGAAAAGTTGCACTTATTACTGGAGCAAGTCGTGGAATAGGTCGAGAAATCGCCTTAACTTTAGCAGCCTATGGAGCTGATATCATAGTAAATTACCATGGTTCTAAAGAAAAAGCAGAGCAGGTGTGTGATGAAATAAGAGTTTTAAATCGTAAAGCAGTTGCGGTACAATGTGATGTATCTGATTATGATCAGTGTGGTAACATGATACAGGATATGTTAACAGAGTTTACACACATTGATATTCTCGTTAATAATGCTGGTGTTACAAAAGATAATTTGGTTATGAAAATGACAGCAGAAGATTTTGATTATGTGATTGATACCAACTTAAAAGGAACCTTTTATACCATAAAACATTTATACAAAGTATTCTTAAAGCAAAGAAGTGGAAGAATCATCAATCTTTCCTCAGTTTCGGGAGTACTTGGAAATGCAGGACAGGCAAATTATGCAGCTTCGAAAGCAGGAGTGATTGGATTAACAAAAACCATGGCAAAGGAACTTGCCAGTCGAAATATAACAGTAAATGCGGTAGCACCTGGCTATATTGAAACCGATATGACTCATGCGTTAACGGAAAGTCAAAAAGAGGCTACCATTGCACAAATTCCGTTAAAAAGGGTAGGAACTACAAAAGATATCGCTGAAACAGTTGCATTTCTTGCAAGTGATAAAGCCTCCTATATAACAGGACAGGTAATCTCAGTAGATGGCGGAATGGCAATTTAAAAAAATAAATGGAAAGGGTGAACTATGAGCAGAAGAGTTGTAGTTACAGGTATGGGGGCAATTACGCCTATCGGTTTAAATGTTAAGGAATTTTGGGAAGGTATCAAAGCAGAAAAAATTGGATTTGGTCCAATTACAAAATTTGATGCTTCTGAATATAAATGTAAATTAGTAGCTGAAGTAAAGGGATTTGACCCAAAGGAATATATGGACTTTAAGGCAGCTAAAAGAATGGAATTATTCTGCCAGTATGCAGTTGCTGCTTCAAAGGAAGCACTAGAGGATTCCGGTCTTGATTTGGCAAAAGAAGATTTATTTCGAATCGGTACTTCCATTGGAAGTGGGATAGGTTCCTTACAGGCTTTGGAAAGAGAACATACAAAACTTATAGAAAAGGGCCCATCAAAAGTAAACCCTCTTTTGGTTCCCATGATGATATCCAACATGGCAGCAGGAAATGTTGCGATTGCTTATGGTCTTCGTGGTAAAAGCATCAATGTGGTAACAGCTTGCGCTTCTGGAACCAATTCGATTGGAGAAGCATATCGTAGTATTCAGGCGGGTGACTGTGATGTTATGCTGGCTGGTGGAACTGAAAGCAGTGTTACACCGATTGGAATTGCAGGTTTTACAGCGCTAACAGCACTTTCTGACTCTAGTGATCCTATGCGTTGCTCAATTCCATTTGATAAGGAACGTAGTGGATTTGTTATGGGTGAGGGTAGTGGTATTATTGTTTTGGAAGAGTTGGAAAGAGCCAAAAAGCGTGGTGCAACGATCTATGGAGAAGTCATCGGTTATGGTTGTACTTCCGATGCATATCACATAACTTCTCCTGCAGAAGATGGATCAGGTGCAGCAAAAGCCATGGAGTATGCTCTTTTGGAAGGGCGTGTTCAAAAAGAACTGATAACCTATATCAATGCGCATGGTACAAGTACTCATCACAATGATTTGTTTGAGACTAGAGCTATAAAATTAGCATTTGGTGAACATGCAAAAGAAATTCGTATCAACTCAACAAAATCTATGATTGGACATTTGCTAGGTGCTGCAGGAGCCGTAGAATTTATTGCTTGTGTGAAACAGATTACAGATCAGTACATTCACAGTACGGTAGGGTATCAGGTTGCAGATGAAGAGTGTGATTTAAACTATTGCAAAAAGCCTTATCAGGAAGAAGTAGTATATGCACTTAGTAATTCTCTAGGCTTTGGTGGTCATAATGCAAGTATTCTGATTAAAAAATATATGGAAACAAAATAAGGAGGTTCTCCTATGAGTATCTTAAATATAAAAGAAATTATGGAAATAATACCCCATAGACAACCCTTTTTACTACTTGATCAGGTATTGGAACTTGAAGCAGGGGTAAAAGCGGTTGGTAAAAAATGTGTCACTTATAATGAACCTTTTTTTGCAGGTCATTTTCCAGAAGAGCCAGTTATGCCAGGCGTACTGATTATTGAAGCATTAGCACAGACCGGTGCAGTTGCGTTGTTATCACTACCGGAATTAAAGGGAAAAATTGCGTACTTTGCTGCAATTAATAATGCAAAGTTCAAAGGCAAAGTGTTGCCTGGAGATGTATTGATTTTGGAAACAGAAATTGTAAAACGAAAAGGACCCATTGGAATTGGAATGGCAAAAGCGCTGGTTGATGGAAAAGTTGTTGTACAGGCAGAATTAACCTTTGCAATTGGAAGTTCCAAGGAAATCTAAAGCAGAGATACAGAAGGGTAAGGTTGGTGTTATGGAATTAAAACCATTAATCATAGGAGAATTCATTGCAAAAATACCAGTGATACAAGGTGGTATGGGCGTTGGTGTCAGTTTATCATCCCTGGCTGCTGCTGTTGCCAGAGAAGGTGGTATTGGAATAATCTCCAGTGCGCAGATTGGTTTTCGGGAACCAGATTATGACCAGAGACCTTTTGAAGCAAATTATAGAGCATTGAAAGAAGAAATAGCGAAAGCAAGAGAGCTTGCACCTACGGGAATTCTTGGCGTTAATATTATGGTAGCAACCCAGAGATATGAAGAGTATGTTAAGGTTGCTGTTGAAAGTGGAATCGATGTGATTATTTCTGGGGCAGGACTTCCTATGGATTTACCTCGCTATGTGGAAGGAAGTAAAACAAAAATTGCGCCCATTGTATCTTCTGTGAAATCAGCAGAAGTAATTTGCAAGTATTGGCTTAGAAAATATAATCGATTACCAGATTTTATTGTGATAGAGGGACCATTGGCCGGTGGACATTTGGGATTTTCTCCTAAACAATTAGAAGAATACACGGTAGAGAGTTATGATGAAGAAATAAAATTAATCATGGAACGAGTTCAATCGTATTCAGAAATCCTTCAGGTTACGATTCCTGTAATTGTTGCAGGAGGAGTTTATACTAAAGAGGATTTGGTGAAGTATTTAAATATGGGAGCTGCAGGTGTCCAAATGGGTACACGCTTTGTCACCACGTTTGAATGCGATGCACCACTAGATTATAAAGAAGCATACATAAATGCTACAAAAGAATCTATCAAAATCATGAAAAGTCCGGTAGGAATGCCTGGAAGAGCCATAGAAAATTCCTTTATGATACGTAGTCATGAAGGTCGAATTCCCCATGATAAATGTCATCTTTGTGTGGTAAGCTGTAATCCAAAAGAAACACCCTATTGCATAACAGATGCACTGGTAAATGCAGTGACTCATCGCATGGAAGATGCGTTGCTTTTTTGTGGAGCCAATGCGTTCCGTGCAACAAAATTGGAATCAGTTCATGACATTATGCAGGAATTTGCTTCCATATAGAAAGAGGAAATTTCAATGACAACAAGAATTATTGGAACAGGAAGTTATCTTCCTGAAAATATAGTAAGTAACAATGATTTATCAAAGGTAATGGATACCTCCGATGAATGGATTGTTAGTAGGACCGGAATACGTGAGCGAAGACTTGCAACTACAGAAACAACTGCTTCTATGGCAATAAAAGCCAGTGAAAAAGCATTGTTAGCTGCCAATAAAAAAGCAGATGAGATTGACCTGATTATTGTTGGTACTATCACAAATGACTATGTTACGCCTTCAACGGCCTGTGAAATTCAGGCAGGAATTAGCGCAGACAAAGCAGTATGTTTTGACATCAATGCAGCTTGTTCTGGTTTTGTATTTGCTTTGCAAATTGCTCATGCATATCTTCAGACAGGAATGTATCAGAATGCCTTGGTGCTTGGAGTTGAAACCTTAAGTAAACTTATGGATTGGAATGATCGAAGCACTTGTGTTTTATTTGGAGATGGTGCGGGAGCTTGTGTAGTAGAGAAATCAGATGTTGGAATATATGGGTTTGATTTAGGGAGTGATGGGAAGAAGGGTGTTGCCTTATCTTGTGAGAATCGCCGTAACAATAATCCTTATGTAGAACACTCGAAAGATTTAGGATATGTAAGAATGGAAGGACAGGAAGTTTATAAATTTGCTGTAACTACAGTGCCTGAAAGTATTCTAAAGGTACTTGGAAAACATTCTGTGGATCCATCTGAAATCACTTATTTTGTTCTTCATCAGGCAAATGTAAGAATTATTCAATCGGTTGCAAAAAGACTGCAAGTATCAGAAGACAAATTTCCTATGAACTTGGACCACTGTGGAAATATCTCTGCTGGAAGCATTCCTATTTTGCTGGATGAAATGAATCAAAAGGGAATGTTAAAAAAGGGAGATAAAATTATTTTTTCAGGTTTTGGTGGTGGCCTTACCTGGGGAACCTGTTTATTGGAGTGGTAAAACTAGGTGTGCATGTGTTTTTGAAAGAAATTTCTTTTAAAAATAGCATTCACACTTTTTTTATGTTTCAAAATAGAAAAACATTTGCTATAGTGAAGTTAGGTACATAAGAGAATGCTTGGAAAAGGTTGGGAGTAACATGAACTATATAGATATGCTTGTAATGTTTGCGGGGTTGCTGATTGTTTCGGCCATCCTGTTTCTTATTCTTAAGAGATGGAAACAACTTCATCCGTTGATACAGCCTATAGACTCCATGGAAGGAGTGGAATTTGAACACTTTTGTGCTAAAATGCTGGAGCAAAAAGGGTTTTTAGAAGTTGAAGTTACGAAATCCAGCAGAGACTATGGGGTGGATATTTTAGCACAAAAAGATGGTATTACATATGCAATTCAATGTAAATGCTATTCCGAACCGGTGGGAATTAAAGCAATCCAGGAGGCTTATGCAGGGCGTGATTTTTATGATTGCATGGTAGGCGTTGTTTTGACCAATCAATATTTTACAGCACCAGCTGTTGAGGTAGCAAAAAAACTAAAAATCCTACTTTGGGACAGAGGATACATAGATCGCATGTTAGAGGAATAGGTTTTAATAAGAAAAGAAAGGTCGAGTGAAATGGGAAGTTTTGTAGAGTTTCAACATGTCAAAAAGAAATATCAAATGGGTGAAGTAGAAATAGAAGCATTAAGAGATGTGAATTTCCAAATAGAAGAAGGTGAGTTTTGTGTCATCGTAGGTGCATCTGGAGCTGGAAAAACCACAATCTTGAATATTTTAGGAGGGATGGATTTACTTTCTGAAGGTGTTGTAACATTGGATGGAGTGAATATATCAGCTTTTAATAAGAGACAATTAACATCATATCGCCGTTATGACATTGGATTTGTATTTCAATTTTATAATTTAATTCAAAATTTAACAGCACTGGAAAATGTAGAATTGGCAGCACAGATATGTAAAAAGCCTATGGATGCAAAAAGTGTTATAGAACTGGTTGGATTGAAGGACAGAGCAAACAATTTTCCAGCGCAACTGTCTGGTGGCGAGCAGCAGAGAGTTGCAATTGCAAGAGCTTTGGCAAAAAATCCAAAACTATTACTTTGTGATGAGCCAACAGGTGCTCTGGATGATCAAACAGGAAAGCAGATTTTAAAATTATTACAGGATACCTGTAAGCAAAATAAAATGACAGTTGTCGTAATAACGCATAACCATGCGATTACAGAAATGGCAGATCGTATTATCACAGTTAAAAGTGGTACGATTCAAAGCATGGCTTTAAATGCAAACGCAAAAAGTGTGGAAGAAATTTCATGGTAAGTTAGATGTTAGGATTCATACAAAAGGAAAGGAGGATGTTATATGAAACCAACCATGATAAAAACTTCTATACGAGAGGTAAAAGGTAGTTTTGGAAGATATGTGGCAATACTTGCGATAGTTGCATTGGGTGTAGGATTTTTTTCAGGACTGAAAGTAAGCAAGACCGCAATGCTGACTACTGGGGAGGAGTATTTGGAGGCCCATGCTTTTCATCATTTTAGAGCCATATCAACACTAGGATTTACATCAGAAGATGTTCAGATATTAGAAGAAAAAGAAGAAATAGAGATTGCAAGAGGTGTTTATTTTGCAGATGTTATTTATCAAAACCAAGCAGGGGAAGAAGGCATAATCAAAATTCATTCGCTCACGTCTAATATCAATGAGCTGGAGTTGATAAGTGGTAGACTACCTGAAACACAAACAGAATGTGTTGTGGATGCGAATTTATTAGGTGTAGATGTGATTGGTCAAACCATTCTGCTTTCTGAAAACAACAAAGAAGAAACGTTAGACTTGTTTCATCAGAGTGAATTTGTGATTGTTGGAATTTGTAATTCTCCAAATTATATAAGCTTCGAAAGAGGAACAACATCCATAGGAAATGGTAAAATCAATGGTTTTCTCTATGTGGATGAAAAGGCATTTGATAGTGAGTATTATATGGAAATTTATCTTAGAACAAGCATTGAGGCACCCATTTATACCACGGAATATGAAAATCAGGAAGAGGAACAGCAGGAGCTTCTTGAAACTTATATAGAAGAACGAAAGAACTTGCGATTTAAAAAAATCAAATCGGATGCCTTTGATGAAATTGCCACGGAAGAAGAAAAACTAAATCTGGAGGGGGAAGATGCGCGTGTAGAATTTGCAGATGCCTTACTTGAGATTCAGGAGGCTGAACAGGAATTAGCACAGTCAGAGAAAGATCTTCTTATAGCACAAGAGGACTTAAAGGAACAAGAAGAATCTCTTCTTATACAACAGGATCAACTAGCTCAAAAACGTTTGGAATTTGAGCAGAATAAAGTATATTTAGAGCAGGCAGGTGTAGATGTTTCTGTTACGCTTCAGGAAATCGTGGAAGGAGAGCAGACACTAGAATCTTATATGGTTGCTGTGAAAGAAGGGAAAAAAGAATTAGAAGAAGGTTTTGAAAGGCTTGAGACAGGAAAAGCCGAATTAGAAGAAGCAAAGAATACCTATCAAACGGAATATGAAAGTTTTACGGTTGAAATTGCAGATGCCAAAGAACAAATCATGGAAGCAAAAGAAGAAGTTGAAACTTTGGATAAAGGAAAGATTTTTGTACTAGGAAGAAATACCAACATAGGGTATGCATATTTTGAAAATGATTCTGGTATTGTGGAAGGAATTGCGAATATCTTTCCTATTTTCTTTTTTCTAGTAGCAGCGCTGGTTTGCATAACCACAATGAATCGTATGGTGGAAGAACAAAGAACCCAGATTGGTGTTATGAAAGCACTTGGATATCATCCTGGATCCATAATGGGTAAATACATGTATTATTCTGGATCAGCAGCTTTAATTGGATCTGTGATAGGCTATTGGTTTGGGACACTTGTTTTTCCAAAAACAATATGGGAAGCTTATAAAATGATGTACCAGATAGGAGAAATAAGATATGTATTTGACTGGCC